>JARGFI010000013.1 GCA_029210745.1 Desulfuromonadales bacterium | reverse complement strand
GAAAACGTCGGGGAAAACGTCGGGGAAAACGTCGGGGAAAACGTCGGGGAAAACGTCGGGGAAAACGTCGGGGAAAATTCTGGACGAAGTTCGTGCCAATGCAGAGGTTACCATCGCCGAGCTTTCCGTGCGGATCGGGGTAACTGAACGCTCGATTGAAAGAAATCTCCGGATTCTTCAGGAAAAAGGTTTATTGCGGCGCGTCGGCCCGGCCAAAGGCGGACATTGGGAGATTGTCGAACAATAATCAGCGAGGGGGAACCTGCTATGAAGAGCGATGAGCCATTGATCCCGCCGCACGGCGGCTACCGCAAGCTGAAGAGCTTTCAGGTGGCGCAACTGGTCTTTGACCTGACGGTGCGTTTTGTCGAGGCCTACATCGACCGCTTCAGCCGCACCCGCGATCAGATGGTGCAGGCGGCGCGCTCGGGGGTGCAGAACATCGCCGAGGGGTCGCAGGCCTCGGCGACCTCGAAGAAGACCGAGCTGAAACTGACGCAGGTGGCGCGGGCGAGTCTGGAAGAGCTGAAGCTCGATTATGAAGACTTTTTGCGCCAGCGCGGGTTGGCGCAATGGGAGCGGGAGCACCCGCTACGTCAGGAGCTGGTTGATCGGCGCTGCCAAAGCGCCGATGAGGTGGCGCGCTGGGTGGGGGAAGTTGGGAAACGGTTGGTGGGTTGTGGACCGGGTGGACAGAGTAGACCGAGTGGACATGATAACCTTTCGGGCTCAGAGTCCACAGGGTCCACAGGGTCCACAGGGTTCACAAAGACCACGCTGTCCACCAGGATTTACCCTGAGCTTGCCGCCAACGCCGCTTTGGTACTGCTTGCGGTCGCCTGCGCCCTGCTCGATCGCCAGGTGGCGCGGCTCGCCAAAGAGTTTGAAAGCAAGGGTGGCTTTACCGAGCGCTTGTACCGGGTCCGCAAACAGAAACGAGGGTTTTGATGCGTATCACCGAAGACCAACTCGAACAACTCTGCCTCGACTGGTTCCGCGCCCAGGGCTACAGCTACGCCTACGGTCCCGACATCGCCTGTGATGGCGACACGCCGGAGCGTAGCGACTACCTGCAAGTGGTCCTGACCGGTCGCCTGCTCGCCGCCCTGCAAAAGATCAACCCGCACATCCCCCTCGCCACCCTCGAAGAAGCCGCCTTGACCGTCTCCAAGCCCGAATCTCCGGTGCTGATTCACAACAACCGTGCCTTTCACAAACTGCTTCTCGAAGGCATTCCCGTTGAGTATCGTAACGGGAACCCTCTCCCAAGGGGTGAGGGAGCAAAAGCGACGGCAGATTCAAACCCTCGCCCTCTGGGAGAGGGTGGCCAAAGGCCGGGTGAGGGTGGTCGCGACGACGAACTTATCAGCGACCATGTGCAGCTGATCGACTTTCATAATGTCGAGAAGAACCAGTTTCTGGTCGTCAACCAGTTCACCATCCAAGGGACCAGGCAGCTGCGTCGCCCCGACATCGTCGTCTTCATCAACGGTCTGCCGATCGCGGTCATTGAGCTGAAGAACCCCGGCGATGCCAATGCCGATATCTGGAGCGCCTACAACCAGCTGCAGACCTATAAGGACGAGATCGCCGATCTCTTTGTCTGCAACGCGGCTCTGGTCCTCTCCGACGGACTGACGGCGCGGGTCGGTTCGCTGACCGCCAGCAAGGAGCGTTTTCTCCCCTGGCGCACCATCCGCAACGAAGACGACAAACCGCTGCTCGAATACGAGCTGGAGAAGGTGGTCAAGGGCTTCTTCGACCGCGAACTGCTGCTCGACTACATCCGCTACTTCATCCTCTTTGAGCAGGACGACGGCAGCGTCATCAAGAAGATCGCCGGCTATCATCAATTTCACGCCGTGCGCGAGGCGGTGCGGGTGACGCTGATCGCCTCTGCTCCCACACGAGAGCATGAGATATCTGATCAGCGCGCCACCTGGGGCAAAGAGGTGCAGCCAGGCTCGCACAAGGCCGGGGTGGTGTGGCATACGCAGGGCTCGGGGAAGAGCATCACCATGTGCTGCTACGCCGGCAAGCTGCTGCAGCAGCCGGAGATGAACAACCCGACTATCGTCGTCGTCACCGACCGCAACGACCTCGACGGCCAGCTCTTTGCCACCTTCAGCAATGCGCGGGAGCTGTTGCGGCAGACACCGGTGCAGGCCGACAGCCGCGACGAACTGCGCGAACTGCTGGCAGCGCGGCAGTCGGGAGGCATCATCTTCACCACGGTGCAGAAGTTCTCGCTGATCGGCGACGAAGATGCCCATCCGGTGCTGAGCCAGCGCGCCAATGTCGTCGTCATCAGCGATGAGGCGCACCGCAGCCAGTACGGCTTCAAGGCCAAGCTCAACACCAGAACCGGCCAATACATCTACGGCTACGCCAAGCACATGCGCGATGCTATCCCCAACGCCTCGTTCATCGGTTTTACCGGCACGCCGATCTCCCTCGAAGACAAGGACACCCGCGCGGTGTTCGGCGATTACGTCAGCATCTACGATATTCAGGATGCGGTGGACGACGGCGCGACGGTGCCGATCTACTACGAATCGCGCCTCGCCAAGCTCGATATCAACAAGGCGGCGATCGAGGCGCTGAACGAGGACGTCGAAGAGGTCATCGAGGACGAGGAGGACGCCGATCAGCGCGAGCGCACCAAGAGCAAGTGGGCGGCGCTGGAGAAGCTGGTCGGCGCCGGGCCGCGGCTGAAGGAGGTAGCCGAGGATCTGGTACGGCACTTTACCGAGCGTACGGCGCTGGTCGAGGGGAAGGGGATGATCGTCGCCATGAGCCGGGAGATCTGTGTCCATCTCTACAACGAGATCATTACGCTCCGCCCCGAGTGGCACGACGCCGACCCGGAGAAGGGGGCGATCAAGATCATCATGACCGGTTCCGCCGCCGACCGGCCGCTGCTGCAGCCGCATATTTACAACAAGGTGACCAAGAAACGTCTGGAGAGGCGTTTCAAGGATGCCAAAGACGAGCTTAGACTGGTGATCGTGCGCGACATGTGGCTGACCGGCTTCGATGCGCCGAGCTGCCACACCATGTATGTCGACAAGCCGATGCGCGGCCACAACCTGATGCAGGCGATTGCCCGCGTCAACCGGGTGTTCAAGGACAAGCCGGGCGGGCTGGTGGTCGACTACATCGGCATCGCCAACGAGCTGAAGCAGGCGCTGAAGATCTACGCCTCGTCGCAAGGGAAGGGGACACCGACCCTGCGGGCCGAAGAAGCGCTGGCGATTCTGCTGGAGAAGCTGGAGGTGGTGCGCGGCCTGTTCCACGGCTTCGATTACAGCGACTATGAGACCAAGGCGCACCAGATCCTGGTGCTGGCGGCCAACCACATCCTCGGCCTGCCCGACGGCAAGAAGCGCTTCCTCGACCTGATGGCGGCGATCAGCCGCGCCTTCACCTTGTGCAGCACGCTCGATGAAGCCGCAACCCTGCGCAAGGAGATCGCCTTCTTCGCGGCGATCAAGGCCGCCATCGTCAAGTACACCACTGTCGACACCAAGCGTCTCGAAGAGGACAAGAATTCGGCCCTCAAGCAGATTCTTGATAACGCCGTCATCGCTGAAGGGGTGGCCGACATCTTCGCCTTGGCCGGCCTCGACAAGCCGAACATCGCCCTGCTCTCCGACGAATTCCTTGACGACGTGCGCAACATGCCGCAGCGCAACCTGGCCCTGGAGCTGCTGGAAAAGCTGCTGCGTGATGCAATCAAGGCCCGCACCCAGAATAATGTGGTGTTGGAGATGAAATTTGGCGACCGCCTGCTGGCGACCCTCAATCGCTACCACGCCCGCGCCATCGAAGCCGCCCAGGTGATCGAAGAGCTGATCCAGATGGCGAAGGACTTCCAGGCGGCGCTCAAGCGCGACGAGGAGCTCGGCCTTAACCCCGACGAGGTCGCTTTCTACGATGCCCTCGCCAACAACGAGAGCGCGGTGCGCGAGCTGGGGGACGAGATCCTCAAAAAAATCGCGGTGGAGATTACCGAGAAGCTGCGCAACAGCACCTCGGTCGACTGGCAGGTGCGCGACAGCGTCCGCGCCAAGCTGCGCAATCTGGTGCGGCGCACGCTGCGCAGATGGAAATATCCACCGGATCGGCAGGACGATGCGGTGGAACTGGTGTTGAAGCAGGCGGAAGTGCTCTGTGCTGGATGGAGGTAAGATGATGCGAGCGTTTGTTCGTTAAATTCCGGGTGTATGTTGGGGCGCAAGTCTGTTGAGGCGTGAGTATGGCCAAACCCCGCGTTCTAATGTAGAATGTAAAACAAACGATGTGGATAGTGTCCAGTGGTAATCCCCTCTTGACTGTCATTTATAAGGAGTGTGGTTATGAAATGTCCGTTGTGCAAAAGCAGAAAACATGTGGAAATTGATCTTCATGCGGAAGGGTTTTCTCAGGACGCGCGCGAATGTGGCGACTGCGGGGGGATCTGGACATTCCAGAATGACGCTCTGAAAATCATCAAGGGACGGGTGAAAAAAAGGCAGATTGTCAATACCGATTTTGTCTGTCCCACCTGCCGTTTTATGGTAAGTTATGAGACGGACCTGAATGCGTTTCAGTTTCATGAAGAACTTTTTGAATGCAAGGTTTGCGGTACGGTCTGCTCTGTAGCTCATGACAAGGTTGAAGTTGTCAAAGACTCACAGCGCGATTCTTTCCTCGATGCTTCCGGCGACATGGTTGAATCTGACGACTATTCAACCATGTAGGTGTGCGAGCAACACAACCCAAAAATATTCGCCTGCGAACCGGGTACCACCGGTTACGCAGGCGTTTTATTTGATGGCGCGACGGTGTTGAGCAGCGGAATGCTGCCAGCACTCACAAGCGAATTGATTTTTATACGTCGATAGGCTACATTTTGCCCTCTCTTCATTCCCATTGAGTAAAAGGAGCCACCGATGGCGAACAACCTTGATGATCTGCGCCAACATATTGACAAACTTGACGACGAGATTCTTGACCTGTTGAACCAACGTGCCCAGGTCGCGATTGAAGTCGGTAAAACCAAAAGTGGTGAACAGTGTGAATATTTTGTGCCGAGTCGTGAAACGGCGATATTCGACCGTTTGACGGCCACCAATAAAGGGCCGTTTCCGACGGCCGCAATCCCCCGGGTTTTTCGGGAAATCATCTCCGCATCGCTGTCGCTTGAACAGCCGCTTAAGGTCGCGTTTCTCGGTCCGCAGGCAACCTTCACCCATGTTGCGGCAATGCGTCAGTTCGGCATGTCCGCACAGCTGGTGGCACTCAAGAGCATCCCCTCTGTTTTTGAAGAAGTTGAACGCGACCGCGCCAAATACGGGGTGGTGCCGGTCGAAAATTCGAATGAAGGGGTGGTTTCGCACACGCTTGATATGTTTGTTGCTTCTGAACTCAAGGTGATTGCCGAAGTGCTGCTCGAAATTTCCCACGACCTGCTCTCTGCTGCGGGGGAGCTGAGTGATATTCGCAAGGTCATTTCTCATCCGCAGGCGCTGGGTCAATGCCGCAGCTGGTTGGACGAGAACCTCCCCGACGCCACCCTGGTCGATGTCGGCAGTACCGCACGGGCGGCGCAGATGGTTGTTGATGATCCGGCGGCGGCGGCGATTGCCAGTGAAATGGCGGCGAGTCTGTATGGTCTGAAGGTGGTTAAAAAGAAAATCGAGGATAACCCCCACAACTTCACCCGATTTTTGGTGATCGGCAAGAATACCCCCGATCCTTCCGGGAAAGACAAGACCTCAATCATGTTCAGTATCAAGGATGAACCGGGGATTCTGTTCCGCATGCTCGAACCATTCAGCAAACGCAATATCAACTTGAGCAAGATCGAGAGTCGCCCGATGAAATCAAAGGCCTGGGAATATGTTTTTTATCTCGATATGGAAGGGCATATTCAGGAAGCCAATGTCGCGGCGGCCATCGAGGACCTGCGCGGCTACTGCCAATTTCTTAAAATCCTCGGTTCTTACCAGAGTGCCCGCTGATGGCAGCGCACCCTTGCTTTGACAATGAGTACCCTCATCATGAATGATTTTTTTATTACCAGACTGGCCGTTGTCGGGGTCGGGCTGATCGGCGGGTCACTGGCGTTGGCACTGAAAGAGGCCGGTGCGGTCGGCTCGGTCGTTGGTATCGGACGCGGGCAGGAAAATCTTGATCTGGCGCTGGAACTCGGGGTGGTCGATGAAATAACCCGTGACGGGGCCGCCGGGGTCAAGGATGCAGATGTGATCTTTCTGGCGACACCGGTACAAGCGTTGCCTGATGTGGCACTGGCGCTGGCACCGCATTGCAAACCGGGAGCGATCATCACCGATGGGGGCAGTGTCAAGGCGTCGATCATCGCCGGTATCGAACCGAAGCTGCCGGCGGGGATCCATTTTGTGCCTGGGCATCCGATCGCCGGGACGGAGAAGTCCGGTGCGGCGGCGGCCTTTTCGACCCTCTATCGCGAGCGCCGGTGTATCCTCACTCCGACCCCGTGCACTCCTGCTGCCGCGCTGGAGACGATCCGGCGTATGTGGCAGGTGGTCGGCAGTGACGTGGTGGTGATGGAAGTTGAAAAACATGACCGGATTCTGGCCGCGATCAGTCATCTGCCGCACATGGTTGCCTATGCGCTGGTTAATGCGGTGGGCAGTTATGATCGCTACGAAGAAAATATTCTTGAATATTCTGCCGGCGGGTTCCGTGACTTTACCCGCATTGCGTCGTCCGATCCGGCAATGTGGCGTGACATCGCCCTGACCAACCAGTCGGCACTGCTGGAGATGATTGAACGGTTTGAAGCTTCTCTGAAGGAGCTGAAAGCGGACATTGCCGACGCTGACGGGAACAGTTTGTTCGCGTTCTTTGCGCGTTCAAAGAAGAGCCGTGACGCGATACAATAATGTGTAACTTGAACTTTTTTCAAGGCGGGATTCAATGACAAAATCACGAGAAATATCAGCGACTGGCGGATTGCGCGGGGAGATCACGGTTCCCGGCGACAAGTCGATTTCGCATCGCTCGATCATGATCGGAGCGATGGCCGCAGGGAAAACCAGGGTGCAGGGTTTTCTACGCGGCGAAGATAATCTTTCGACCCTCAACGCCTTTCGTTTGATGGGGGTTGAAATCGAGGAATGTGAGAATGGCGAAATCATTATTCACGGGCGGGGGCTGAAGGGGCTGGAAGAGCCGCTCGATGTCATTGATTGCGGCAACTCCGGCACGACGATGCGGCTGATGACCGGTCTGCTTGCGGCACAACCTTTTTTTTCAGTATTGACCGGGGATAAATATCTGCGGCGTCGACCGATGAAGCGGGTAGTTGGTCCGCTGACCGAGATGGGGGCGCGGATCTTCGGTCGCGAGGGTGGTGACAAAGCTCCGCTGGCGATCGTTGGCGGCGGACTGCATTCATTGAGCTATCATTCTCCCATCGCCAGTGCTCAAGTGAAATCATCCCTGCTGCTGGCGGGGCTTTTCTGCGACGGTGAGACGACGGTCTATGAACCCCATCTGTCACGGGATCATAGTGAACGCATGTTGAGTTATTTCGGTGCCGAGATCAAACCGTTTTCCGGCGGGGTCACGATTGTCGGTCATCCCCGGCTTGAAGCGCGCGACATCCTGGTGCCGGGCGATATTTCCTCGGCGGCGTTCTTGCTGGTCGCCGCGCTGATCGTTCCCGGTTCGGAATTGCTGGTGCGTAACGTTGGCATGAACCCCACGCGCAGTGGAATCGTCGATATCCTGCAACAGATGGGGGGCTCTATCTGTATCCTCAATGCCCGCGAAGCCGCCGGGGAGCCGGTTGCTGACCTGTTGGTAAAAAGCAGTGATCTGCACGGGATTGAGATCGGCGGTGAATTGGTGCCACGGGCCATCGATGAGTTGCCGGTGGTGAGCGTCGCGGCGGCATTCGCGCAAGGCACAACGCTCATTCGCGATGCCCATGAACTGAGGGTTAAAGAGACCGACCGGATTGCGTCAATGACCGCGGAATTGACCCGGTTGGGGGCACGGGTCACGGCGCTGGACGATGGGATGCGGATTCATGGTGGCGATGCTCTCGCGGGAGGTGCCGTTCGTTCCCACGGCGATCACCGGGTTGCCATGAGTATGGCGGTGGCGGCTTTAGCTGCGACGGGTCCGGTGACGATTGACGATATCGGCTGCACGGCGACCTCGTTTCCTGATTTCTGGACACTGCTCGATACGTGTCGGTCGGAGCGTTAAGTGATGCGTGAACCGATTATTGCCATCGACGGACCGTCCGGTGCGGGGAAAAGTACGTTGAGCAAGTTGCTGGCGGCTGAGTTCGGCTACCTGAACCTGGATACCGGGGCGATGTATCGTACGGTAGCCCTGGCCGCCACGCGTCAGGGGGTAGCAACCGATGATGGTGCCGCACTGGCGCGCTTGTGTGCCGAGATTTCGATTACTTTTCAGCGTGACGGGGGAGGGGAGCGGGTGCTGCTGGATGGTGCGGATGTCACCACGGCGATTCGCACCCCACAGATCAGCCAACTGACCGCAGTGGTGGCCGCCTGCCCGGAAGTCCGGGCGGCGATGACGGCTCAACAGAGAAAAATTGCCGCCGCTGGAGGGGTGGTGCTGGAGGGGCGTGATATCGGGACGGCGGTCTTTCCTGATGCCGAAGTGAAGTTTTTTCTCAGTGCATCAGCGGCGGAACGGGGTCGGCGACGCTATAACGAGTTGCGGGATAAGGGGGTTGCAGTTGACCTGGCACAGACGGTGCGCGAGATTGAAGAGCGTGATGCGGCAGACAGTGCCCGCACGCATGCTCCGCTGGTACAGGCCGCCGATGCCATGGTTATCGACAGTTCCTTTCTTGATATTGATGCGGTGTTGCAGGTGATGGTCAGTGAAGTCGAGCGTTGGCGTGCTCATTGTGACACCGCTGCTCCTTCTTCATGATCGGCGTATGTTCCGCGCTTTTGTGCATGGTTGCGGAAAAGATGCTGCTGATTGCCCTCGCGTGCACCGGCACCAGCGCCCATAATCGACCAAAAGTACTGTTAAATAACGTTTGTTTTTTAAAATGCTTTATGTTATCGTCCCGACCCATGACAAAACGTCACTCGTCGTCGAACGACGGGAAATTCGCAGGGGGTAGTCTCTTAAATGGTGGAAAATAACGCAACAACTAACGAAGCACAGATTGACGAACTGGAAAATGAAGAGCTTGGTGAAATGGAAGAAAGTTTCGCCGATATGTTCGAGAACAGTCTCAAGGAGCTCAACTACGGCGATGTCGTTACCGGTACTGTCGTACAGATCGCGGGAGACGCAGTGGTGGTTGACGTCGGGTTTAAATCCGAAGGGGTCATCCCGCTACGCGAGTTCACCGATGAAGGCGTTCAGATTGATGTCAAGATCGGTGATACCTACGATGTTATGTATGAAGGAACCGAGGCTGATAGCGGGCTGATCTGTCTGTCGAAAGAAAAAGCCGATCGTCAGAAAATCTGGAACATGCTCGAAGAGGATGCCGTCGTTGATGGCCGCATCGTCGCGCGGATCAAGGGCGGCTTGTCCGTCGATATCGGCGTGAATGCCTTCCTGCCCGGATCACAGGTTGATCTGCGGCCAGTACGTAATCTTGAAAAAATGATTGGTGAAACCTACCAGTTCAAAATTATCAAGCTGAACAAGCGGCGCGGGAATATCGTTCTCTCCCGCCGGGTTTTGCTTGAAGACCGACGCGAAGGGATGCGTAGCGATACCCTGGCCAAACTTGAAGAAGGTTTGGTTATCGAGGGGGTCGTCAAGAACCTGACCGACTACGGTGCATTTATCGACCTGGGCGGTATCGATGGGTTGCTGCACATTACTGACATGTCTTGGGGACGGGTGACTCATCCTTCCGATATTCTCAATGTGGGCGATAGTATAAATGTTCAGATTCTCAAGTATGACCGTGAGAAAGAGCGGGTTTCCCTCGGCCTGAAACAAATTACTCCTGATCCCTGGCTGGCTGTGGCAGACAAGTATGTTATCGACAGTCGGGTTACGGGTAAGGTTGTCAGTCTGACGGAGTACGGTGCATTTATCGAACTCGAAGAAGGTGTTGAAGGGTTGATTCATGTTTCGGAAATGAGTTGGACCAAACGCGTCAAGCACCCGAACAAGTTGCTTGCCGTTGGTGATGAAGTCGAAAGCGTGGTTCTGGCGCTTGACGTTGACAACCGTCGCATTTCGCTGGGGCTGAAGCAGGTTGATCCGAACCCCTGGGAGGTTATCGGTGAGAAGTTCCCGATCGGAACGATCATCGAAGGTCAGGTCAAGAATATTACCGATTTCGGTATCTTTGTCGGGGTTGACGAAGGGATCGATGGTCTGGTTCATATTTCCGATCTGTCGTGGATCAAGCGCATTAAGCATCCTTCGGAGCTCTATAAAAAAGGGGACACAGTCAAGGCTGTGGTACTTAATATCGATCGTGAAAATGAGCGTTTTTCACTCGGTGTTAAACAGTTGTCCAGTGACCCGTGGCAAGATATCCCGAAGAAGTACTTGCCGGGAACGATCGTTAATGGTGTCGTGACCTCGGTAACGGACTTTGGTATTTTCCTTGAGATCGAAGAGGGGATCGAAGGGCTGATTCATGTATCTGAGATCAGCAAAGAAAAAATTGATTCGCCGAAGAATTTTGCCAGTGTCGACGAAAACCTCGAAGCTGTTGTACTGAATGTTGACACGGTTGATCGCAAGATCGCCCTGTCGATCAAACATCTGGCGCACCAGAAGGAGAAAGCGGAAGTTGATGCATTCCTCGGTGCCCAACAAACCGCGACGTCGAATTTCGGTGATTTATTGCAAGGGGCCATGGATAAATCAAATAGCGGATCTGAAGGCAAGGAAGTCAAGTAAACAGCGTATCGGGTGCTGCCGCCCGGCGGCAGCACCCGATACGAGTAAAAATCGTTTGGGGCGCCACGTCCGATGAGCGCTTTTTGTCTTGTTTTTTCGGTTCAGAATGCTCAATGTTATCATTGCGTTGTTTGGTTGTTGAGCGGATAATCCTTGATCCGCTGGAGGTGAAAAATGACGAAAAGTAAGTTGATTGAACAATTGATGGAGTCAAACGATATTCTGAACAAGCGTGATGCAGAATCGATTGTCAATACGATATTCGACAGCATCGGTGATGCATTGGTTGCCGGTGAACGTGTTGAGATCCGTGGTTTTGGTTCGTTTACAGTGCGTTGTCGTGATGCCCGCGAAGCAAGAAATCCAAAAAGTGGTGAAGTGGTGCGAATTCCGGCAAAAAAGACACCATTCTTCAAAACGGGGAAGGATCTGCGTGAAAGAGTCGCAAGCACATGAGTGTCGACCTCTGGCGGGATAACATCTGATTATACAAAACTCGAAAGCCCTGTCATCAGACGGGGCTTTCGAGTTTTGTATTTCGGGATGGCGACGGTCATGTAATCATGACCCTGCGCAACATTTAGGCCCAGGTAGAGGAACTTAAGGCGTCCCGTTCTTTGTTACGGGCTTGCTCACCATTCCTTGATTTGAACCTGCTTGGGTGTGTTGGTCATGCTCCTATGCCAATCATCCATCCCGAAGTTGTTGGCGCTTCATAGCCACGATATCATGGTCAAGCTGCAAGTCAATCTGTGGCTAATCTTTTTTCGGTACATTATGGCGGATGTAACAAGAAAAACATATCGACGCTGCGTTGATGCCAGCCATTCCGGGATGCGCCTGGATCAATACCTGCCGGCTGTTGAACCGGAATTGAGCCGCACATTCCTGCGCAAGATTATTGATATCGGCGGTGTGAGTCACAATGGACGACGAATCAGGAAATGTGGTGTGGACGTTGTTTGCGGTGATGTGCTTGAGGTCACACTCGACGGGTTACCCCTCATTCCATATCGCGTCGCGGCGGATGATATTCTCTATCAGGACCAGTATTTGCTGGTTTTGTCGAAACCACCACTGGTCGAAACACAACCAACTGCCGCACGTTATAAAGGGACACTTTACGAGGCGGTATTGACTTTGCTCGGCACTGACCACAGTCGGCATGCGCAGAGGAAGCCCGAATTGGGGATGATTCAGCGCCTTGACCGGGAAACTTCCGGGGCGATTCTTTTTTCGACTCATGTTCGGGCACATCGGCCATTGACCCAGGCATTTTCTGAACGACGGGTGGAAAAAAGCTACCTGGCGCTGGTTGCGGGACAGCCGCCGACTGCGGAACGGGAGATCGTTTCCAACCTGGCGCGAACACGCGATGCAAACCGTGTAAAATCGGTATCGTACGGTGGCAAGGAAGCGGTTACCCATTACCGCGTGATTGAACAATTTGCCGACACGGCGTTGCTTGAAGTAAAAATTCTGACCGGTCGGTCTCACCAGATCAGGGTTCATCTGTCTGAAACCGGGTGTCCGATTCTGGGCGATTCCTTTTATGGAGGGGCTGTTGCATGGCACGAGCAAGATGTGCCACGCACGATGTTGCATTCACAAACCCTGGCCCTGGCTCATCCGGTCAGCGGTGAAATGTTAAACTGCACGGCACCGATACCAGCTGATATGTCCGACTTGTTGCGTAAAATTCGCGCACTGACGTAAACCACATTAGATGTTCAGGAGGAGACATGCTTTCCTATCCCCACTTTGATCCGATAATTTTTCGCCTCGGCCCATTGGCTGTGCGCTGGTACGGTCTGATGTACTTGTGCGGTTTTCTCGGTGGATACCTCTACATAAACTATCTGGTTCGCGTGCGTAATTTTGCGCTGTCCAGAGATGATGTCGGGGATCTTATCTTTCAATGTATCATTGGTGTTGTTGTCGGTGGTCGGCTCGGTTATGTGTTGTTCTACAATTTGCCTTATTTTTTGGCTAATCCGCTGAGGATGTTTGCAGTATGGGAAGGGGGCATGAGCTTTCATGGAGGTTTTCTCGGGGTTTTTGTTGCCGGGATGATCTTTTGCTGGCGGCGCAAGTTGTCGCGGTTGATGGTCGGTGATCTGCTCGCTGGTGCTGCACCGATTGGCCTGTTTTTCGGGCGCATCGGCAATTTTATTAATGCTGAATTATGGGGAAGAACAACGACGGTTAGATGGGGGATGGTTTTCCCTGGGGCAGGGCCGGTGCCGCGACACCCCAGTCAATTGTATGAAGCATTTTTTGAAGGGGTGTTCCTCTTTCTCCTGCTGTGGTGGTTTCATCGACGCCATTTCCCGCTGGGTTTTGTTTGTTTCGCGTTCCTTTTCGGGTATGGATTATGCCGCTTCGGCATAGAATATTTTCGCCAGCCGGACGCCCATCTGGGACTTCTTGCCGCGGGATTGAGTATGGGGCAGTGGTTGTCTTTGCCGATGATGCTGACAGGCGTTGCCGGGATTTATTACGTTTGTCAACGGGGAGCGAAATAATGCCTGTGACGCGTGGTGTGGTCTTCGATTGCGACGGCGTTTTATTTGAAAGTCGTGCCGCCAATCTTGCCTACTATAATACTGTGCTGGAATATTTTGGCGTCGCACCGGTTCGGGCTGATGAGGAAGACCGGCAACGCGCCTACCTGTGTCATACGGCTGCAAGCCCGGTCGTTTTTGCCGAATTGCTCGGCCAGGAGCGAGTTGCCGCCGCGCTTGATTTTGCAGCGACACTCGGTTTTCGGCAATTTATGCCGTTCATGCAGCTGGAGCCGGGGATTGAAGGAGCGTTGACCACCTTGACGAAGCGGTTTCGGTTGGCTGTGGCGACCAATCGCGGCGCGAGTATGCACGAAATTCTCGAACATTTCGCGTTACGACACTATTTTTCAGCGGTGGTCACCAGCCACGATGTTGCCCGGCCCAAACCTTGTCCCGATATGTTGCAGCTGGTTTCACGACAACTGGAAATTGACCCGGATGAACTGGTGTTTATTGGTGATTCACACCTTGATCAACTCGCTGCGCAACGTGCAAAGATTCGTTTTGTCGGGTATCAGACCAGTTTCCCCGGCGAATGTTGTGTCACTCACCATAAAGAGCTTGAATCATTGATTGGTTGTTGGTTGTGACGAGAATTGTGCTGAGATTTAATCTGAGGTGCGTTGTCAGGAAGAAAGCGATTTAACCATGACGAGCACATAGCCGTTCTTCGATTTTTTATAGCTGATACGATCCATCAGGGAGCGCATAATGTAAATACCGCGCCCTGACTCATGACAACTGTCCGGGTTATGGGCGGGCAGTGCGTCGATATCAAAACCCTGCCCCTGATCAAACACCTCAATGGTCAACACCCGGTTCAAAACTGATATCCGGACGTGTACTTCGGGATCCAGTGTATCCCGGTTGGCGTGGAGAATGGCGTTTGCCATTGCCTCGGTCAGTACGACGTTGACATTGTAGGCGAGCTTCTCCCTGTCACCATCGAATCTTTTGATGGTCCGTGCCACATCCTCGCCAATCTTGCCGATCAAGCTTAAATAGCGGGTCTGATTTGGCACCTTGATGTCAATGTCGATACGTTCACGCATCACTTACCCGAAAATCAGAAACTGCTGAAGGCTTCTTCACTGTCGGTGAATATTTCAAAGACTCGATGCAGCCGGGTCAATTCGAACATCGATTTAACCTGTGGCTGGAGTCCACAGAGCTTCAGGTTGCCATTGCGCGCACTCGCGTTTTTAAAGCCTGAGACCAGGGCGCCAAGCCCTGAAGAATCAACAAAACGAACAGCCTTGAGGTTGACAATGATGTTACTTTTCTCATCCTCGAACAGGCTGGTCATTCTGGTTTTCAGCTCGCCGCTGTTGTGCGCATCAAGGCGTTCCTCTTCTACGGTGATGGTGACGATGCCGTTTTTTTCGTCAAGAATCAGTTCCATTTTTTGCTCCTCGGTATACTTTCTGACACGTTTATTCAAACCCTCTCAATAATAACATAGTTATGGATTTTCAGTCTGTAACTTTCATAATCAAGAGTGAGATATCATCTACAAAAGAATGCAGCCCGGTAAAAAGTCTGACCTGTTGCATAATTGTATCAATCATTTGTTGTGCCTGTAAGGTATGGTGCTCATTGAGCAGTGCGCTCAGTCTTTCGATACCAAAGAAATCCCCTTGTGAGTTTTCTGCTTCAACAATTCCGTCCGTGTAAAGGAGGAGGATGTCTCCCGGCTGCATGACTGTCTGATGTTCTTCAAAAATAACATTTCTCTTGATCCCCAGGATCATTCCTTCGGTATCAAGGTATTCGCATTCTTCAGTGGCTTTTCTCCAGAGCAGAGGCTTGTTGTGCCCGGCGTTGGTGTAGGTCAGGGTTCTCCTGCCAAGGGTATAACGAAGGTAAAACATGGTGACAAACAGTTCGGCGCGGGACAAATCATCATGAAAAAATTCGTTCAGCTGATTAAGCATGACCGACAAGGGGTAATTCTCATTGATTTTAGAATGAATGAATGTTCTGGTTTCCGCCATGATCAGTGCCGCGCCGACATTATGGCCCGAGACGTCAGCAATCACGAGGTCGATAGTATCACGATCCGTCGGGAGAATATCGTAGTAATCCCCCCCCACCTGACGGGCGGGCACGCAGATACCGGCAAGGTCAATCCCTGCAATGTCAGGGGCTTTTAAGGGGAGTAACCCGAGTTGGATGGTTTTGGCGATCTGCAACTCTTTTCGCTGCTCACGTGCTGCAATGAGGTGCTCGGTTTGATCCGCATTGCGTTTGGCGATACCAATCTGTACGGCGAGGCTGTGGAAGAGTTCGATAAACTCGGGAGTGAATATTCCTTTGACACTTTTTGAAAAAACTGAAAGGACGCCGATCGGCTGGCCTTCGATGGTAATCGGCATGTGGGCAAACGACTTGATACCTTCACGCTGGATAATGCCGATAAATTGTGATCGTTTCATCAACTCGACATCGTTGATGACGGTTTCCTTATTCGTCAAGAAGGTCGCACCGACATAATTGTTCATCGTCAAATCACGGTCCGCATTATCGAAATGCGCAGTGCTCATGCCATCCTGGGCGATGACGGTCAGCAGTGAACGTTCTTCGTCCAGCAGCCGGATCGTACACAGGTCAAATTTAAACTGCTGACGCAAGATGTGTAAAATGTTGTCCAGGATTTCATTTAAGTTGTCGCCCCCGGAAACCGCACGGGCGGACTCGTAGAGGACACTGAGTTGCTCCCGACTACTGGTACGGCTGAGAGTGACCGAACCAAAAATATCGAAGACGTCTTCCATGGTACTGCCCCGGGTGACAAGGTAGTTGTCAATGATGATTCTGGCCGGTGCGGCGCCGACAGAACCGGCGAGGGTGCGTTCGGCAAAGCTTTTCAGGGTTAATAACTCATTCTCGGAAACGCTGCCTTTTTCGTCAATGTCACGATCTCCAAGATACTCGGAGATCGCTGCATGAGCTTGTTTTTCACCGATAAATTTGGTCATTAATTCGACAAATTCGAGCAGGGAGGGGGCTTTGTTGAAACGTTTACGTTCAATTTGGGGGACACGGGTTGAAAAAACATCGACGAATTTATGGACTTGTTCTCTTTCGGTTGCACTCGGAGTGGACAGTAATGAAATGGTCAGATAACAGCCGAGATTAAAAAACAACGTCCAGAAAAGAGAATGGGTCCACATATCAAAACCGCTCAGGCCAAATAACTCAAGCGGTTTGAGCAAGGTGATGCCAAATAATCCATGGTCGATGATATCATTCGGCAACCAGTTTGAGCGGCAGAACGCCGGGATCAGCAAGGTATAGAACCAGACAGTAAATCCCGCAATCATGCCGGTACTTGCTCCGAATCGGGTCGACTGCCGCCAGTAGATACCGCCGATCATCGCCGGGGCAAACTGGGTTGCGGCAATAAAAGAGATCAGGCCGATATTAACCAGTGCGTAGGAGTCGCCGATGATTTTGTAATAGATATAACCGATCAGGACAACAGCCATGATCGCACTGCGCTTGATATTGATCAAGGTGCGCGAAAGGTTCTTGCTCGCCAGGGACGGAATCCGCAAGATAATCGGCATGACCAGATGGTTGAGAATCATCGTGGCGAGGGATACCGAAGAAATCATGACCATTCCCGCTGCCGCGGAAAATCCGCCGATGAAGACGAAGAGTGCCAGCCATGGGTGATTGGCCTGCAACGGAATGGAAATCACGAAGTAATCTGCCGCTGAGTTGTCTCCGCCAAACAGGAGCAAACCACCCAGCGCAATCGGAATCACAAAAAGATTGATCAGAAAGAGGTAAGTCGGGAATTGCCACATGGCCGATTTGATGTGGTCTTCCTGCGAATTTTCGATGACCATAATATGGAACTGGCGGGGCAGGAACATAAAGGCCATCATTGAGACAAAGGTAAGGGTGAACCAGGTTGAGTAGGGGACTTTTTCGGTATTCAACAAAAGCAGATCGGCGCGTTCTGGAAAGCGTTCAAGAAAGCGACTGAAAATATCCCCGAACCCGTCAAATATCCCGTAAGTGACAAAAATACCGACAGACAAAAAGGCCACCAGTTTAACCAGCGATTCGAACGCAACCGCCGCAACCAGCCCCTCGTGACGATCCGTAGCATCAAGGTTTCGGGCTCCAAACAGGACGCCGAACACGCCAAGGATGATGGCTGCGAACAAGGCGGTATCGATGAAAGTCGGAAATTGGAGTGCATAGTCGTCAACTGCTGAAGGGGGCGATAACGCGATCAGGTTATAGGTGTGGGCAATGGCCTTTAGTTGCAGGGCAATGTAGGGGGTGATGCCGATAATCGCGAAGATTGTCACAACCGCACCGAGAAAAACTGATTTTCCATAACGGCTGGAGATAAAGTCGGCAATGGTGACGATATTTTGTTCTTTACTGATGCGCACCATTTTGCGTAGCAGAAACCACCAGGCGAACGCTATCAGCGTTGGTCCAACATAAATGGCAATGAAATCAAGACCGCTGGTCGCGGCCCGGCCAACACTGCCATAGAAGGTCCAGGACGAGCAGTAGACCGCCAGCGAAAGGGCGTAGATGTTGGGGTTTGATATCAGGCTGCGATCGCTCTTGCGGCGCTGGTCCGCGTAGTAGGCGACCGAGAAGAGCAGGACAAAATACAAAAAAGTGATTGTCGTGACTATGCCAGTTGGAATCATAAGCTCTCAAGGGGGTCTTTTTCTTTCTTATCCCCTTTGGTGGTCAGTGAACGAGAAAAGAAAAAGATGACCAGGATCGAGATTGGCCAGCCAATGAAAAAATATGCAACCAGCAGGGGAATCCCCATGACTTGCACGGTTTTGTTGAATATCTCCAGAAAGGGATAGTTCAGCATGATGATGCCAAGGATGAAAAACAGAATCCACGCATCACGCAACTGTTCCTTGTTGATTCGTTTCATGTCAGACTCTCATGGATTGTGACAATTCACTTTACGGCCAAGTATAATGGAGCTTTTCCCCGGTGTCGATACCCTTCTTGAATTTGGCAGAAGTTACTGGTTTGAGTCGATTCAGAGCGGATGAAGAACTAAAAGATAGTTTGACCACTTAAAGGCGAAATGATAGTTTGATGACAGTTATTTCAAGAACATAAATGCTTTGAAGTTGGGCTGCAATTTAAAATGTCAAAATCCGTTTATTTATTTTTCACAGGCCTCTTGTTTTTGTCCGGCTGTGCTCTCCCCTTGATCGTTGGTGGACATTCCGCTGATACCGTTGTTTCCGACAGTTATCACTCTGCTTTTGATGCACCTGAGTCGAAGAGTCTTTATTTTTATGGCAGGGCTCGGCTGCAACTTGCCCGTGGCGACTTGTCAGCCGCGTTCAGGTCGATGCAGCAGGCCGTGGATGCCGATCCAGAGTCAATTTATCTGCGTAAGTTTTTTATTGAATTGGCCCTTCGCAGCGAAGCTTATCCAGCCGCCCTGGAGGCAGCGGAAATTGTCGATCAACTGGATCCCGACAACCTCGAAACCTTATGGCAACTAGGCACGCTTGCTTTTCGAACCGGTCATTATCAAGACGCGGTGCGTTACTTTGAGCGCCTGGTGATCTTGTCCCCTGAGATCGAAAAGCCTTATATTCATCTCGCCCTTGCTTATGACAAACAGGAAAACTTTTCAGCGGCTGAAGCGACTTTACGCCGTCTGCTCAAATTAAATCCTGCTACCCTGACCGGACGCATGGTCCTGGCGCGAATCCTTTTGAAAGAAAATTCGCCAGCTGCGGCGGAAAAGGTGCTGCGCGAAATTTTAACTGATCAGCCCGATTACGAACCGGCGGTTATTGATCTGGCTATGATGTTGAATGAGCGCGGGGAATTTGCTGCTGCCGAGAGACTGTTAAACACAGCAATCAATTCCACCGACGACAGCACCCCCTTGCGGCGGAAACTGATCGACCTCTACATTGAACGAGATTTACGCAGTGAGGCGAAAAGAGAATTGAAATTATTGCTCGTCGCAGCCCCGCTTGATCTTGAGGCGCATCGAAAACTTGGTCTGCTGGAAATTGAGGACGATCATTACCAGGCTGCAGCGGCTTCGTTTGCAACCATTCTTGCAGTTAATCCCGATTTGACTGAAATTCGTTACTATTACGGGTCGGCGCTTGAACGAGACGAACGTTACAGTGAGGCGCTTGACGCATTTGTTTCGATTCCGGAAGACTCGTCACTTTATCTCGATTCCCTCTATCACCGGGGATTCCTCTATCACGTCTTGCAGCAGCGCGATGCTGCCATTGCGACTTTCCGGGAGATTATTGCTCACCCCGATGCCAGAGCTGAAGTTTATTCAGCGCTGGCGTCAGTGTATGAAAGCGAGGGGGATTATTCTGCCGCAATCGCCATTCTGGATCAGGGGTTGGAACGTTTCCCCGAAACGGTAGATCTGCTTTATCACCAGGGGGTTGTGCTGGAACAGATGAAGCAGCGTGATCGGGCGCGTGAGGTGATGCAACAAGTGCTGCTCCTTGAGCCAAAACATGCGGATGCACTCAATTACGTTGCCTACTCTTATGCTGAAGAAGGGATAATGCTCGAAGAGGCGTTGCGGATGGCACAAGAGGCCTATGCCTTGAATCAGGGAGCACATATTGCCGACACGATAGGATGGATTTATTTCAAGTCGGGACGCCTCGAAGAAGCGCGGCGTGCACTGGAAAAAGTCATTCTTGAACTTCCTGATGACATGGTTGTCACTGAGCACCTTGCCGATATTTGTCGGGCAATGGGAGACGGGGAGCGGGCGCGAGCCCTCTACGAGAAAATTATTGCGCGTGTCCCCGCCGAGACAAAACGTATCCGGCAGAAGCTGGAGGCACTCCCCTGATGGTTCATGGTTCAAGGATGATTCGTTATTGGTGCGGCATTTTCACTCTTCTGGTGGTGTTTGTCGGCGGGCTTCTGGGCGGATGTTCATCACTGTTTTCGACATCTGGAGCACCTGCTTTTGAACAAGAACTCCTGCAAGAGGATTTTGCAAAGTACTTCACGACCTTCACCTCCGTTACCGGTCTGGCTGATATCAGGATCACGATGGGTGACAAGAGCTTCAGCGGCAATCATGCCCTGTTTGCAGAATCTCCCGATAAATTAAGAGCTGAACTGTACAGTTTATTCGGCCGCCCGGTCTATATTCTGGTGAACGACGGGGAGTCGCTCAGCTATTTTCTCCCCGCTGAAAATCGTTATTTCAAAAGTCCCGCCTCGGTTGAAAGTTTTTATCGTTTGACGCACATTCCTCTTGCTGGAAGCGATTTTGTCGCGCTGTTGCTGGGACGTTTACCGTCGATCGGTCGCGCGGCGTTTCACGCGGAGATCGATGCTGACGGTCATCACGTCGTGACTTTGTCCGCTGACCGTTTGTCACAGGAATTACGCTTTAATCAGCAGAAAATGCTGACTACCGGGCGCTTGTGGCGAGGGGATCAGATCCTGTTGACGGTCGAATATTCCGCTTTCACGGCGGAAGGCTTTGCCTCCGTTATTCATCTCAAATTTCCGGCGGCCCAAAGTAGCGTGCTGATAGAATTTGATTCGCCGACCGTGAATGGCATCATTCCCGCGCAACGTTTTGAACTGGATGTTCCTGACAGTGCGGTCAAATTCGAACTGAGCGATACTTGAAGGATTGAGAATTATGCACCGGTTTATGGTTATTTTTATCATGGGTACACTCTGTATTGCGGGTTGTGATCGTCAGTCGGTGCCCGTACAGCGCACGGTTGAAGATAAACCGGCGTTCGGTGACACCTTTATCGAGGCATCGATCGGCGAACCGAGCAACCTTTTGCCGGTGCTGTCTTCCGATTCTGCATCGGCCGACATTAACGGGTTGATTTATAATGGCCTGGTTCGTTATGACAAGGAGCTGAAGATCGAGGGAGACCTGGCGGAATCATGGGAGATTTCAGCAGACCAGAGAACGATTACATTTCATTTGCGCAAGGGGGTATTGTGGCACGACGGGACACCTTTTACGTCCGCTGATGTTCTCTTTACCTACCGCATGTTCATTGATCCGGCTACCCCCACCGCTTATGCCGAGCGTTATCGACAGGTAACCAGGGCCGAAGCTCCTGACCCCGGCACCTTTCGGGTCAGCTACGATCAACCCTATGCTCCGGCGCTGATCAGTTGGGGGGTGGCTATTCATCCGCAACATCTGCTCGAAGGACAGGACATTACGACGAGTCGTTTGTCGCGTGCTCCGATCGGTACTGGCCCTTATCGGTTCAAAGAGTGGGTGAGTGGTGAAAAGCTTGTCCTTGAGGCGAATCCTGACTACTTTGAGAAACCACCTTACATAAAACGCATCGTTTATCGCTTGATCCCTGATTTATCGACACAATTTCTGGAACTGCAATCAGGTGGGCTGGACTTCATGGGGTTGACGCCGATGCAGTATCAAACGCAGACCGATACCCCGGCATTTTCGCGTAACTTCAATAAATTTCGTTATCTTTCATTTGGCTATACGTACCTCGGCTACAATCTGCGTAACCCGCTCTTTGAGGATAAACGGGTGCGTCAGGCGTTGTCGCACGCGATCAACAAGGACGAAATTGTTGACGGCGTCCTGCTTGGTCTCGGTCGCCCGGCAACCGGGCCCTACAAACCGGACTCATGGGTCTATAACGACCGGGTGAAGCACTACCCTTATGACCCGGTGGTGGCCAGGAAGCTGTTGGCTGAAGCTGGCTGGACGGACACCGATAGCGACGGAATCGTTGATCATGATGGAAAACCGTTCACTTTTACGATCGTCACCAATCAGGGGAATGATCTGCGTGTCAAAACGGGAGAGATCATTCAGCGGCGCTTTCGTGAAATTGGTGTCGACGTCAAGTTGCGGGTCATTGAGTGGGCCTCGTTTCTGCAGGAATTTATTAATCCGGGAAACTTTGACGCGACGATTCTCGGCTGGTCCGGAACCCCTGAACCTGATCAGTACAATATCTGGCATTCGAGCAAGACTGGCCCGCGTGAATTGAATTTTATCGGGTTTAAAAATGATGATGTCGATGACATGCTGGAAAAAGGGCGGCGCACTTTCGATCTGGTCGAACGCAAAAAATATTATGATCGTTTCCAGGAAATTTTGGCCGAAGAACAACCGTATACTTTTCTTTATATTCCAGAAGCGTTACCCGTTGTTGCCAAACGTTTTCGAGGGATAAACGCGGCACCTGCAGGTATCAGGTATAACTTTATTCACTGGTACGTTCCCGCCGCCGAGCAAAAGTACTCTCGATAGGGGGAATGATGCTGCGGTATATTTTTCGACGTCTGCTGATGATGATTCCGCTCTTGATTGGAATCACACTTATTTCTTTTATTGTTATCAATCTCGCGCCCGGCGAGCCGACCGACTTGCAGACCCAGATGAACCCGGACGTAAGTGCGGAATATCAGCAACGGCTGCGGCTACAGTACGACCTGGACAAGCCGTTGCTGGTCCGCTATGGAAAGTGGCTCGGGCGGCTCGCGGTCCTTGATTTCGGGCGTTCCTTTGCCTCCGATCACCGGCTGGTGCGAGACAAGGTGCTTGAACGTTTGCCGGTAACAATCATGATTAACCTGTTGGCCATTCTGGTGATTCTCGTGGTCGCGATCCCCCTGGGAATCGTTGCGGCTATCCGGCGTAATTCATTTTTCGATAAATCCACAACGATTCTGGTTTTTATCGGCTTCGCGATGCCGTCGTTTTGGTTGGCCCTGCTCCTTATGGATTTACTCGGGGTTCGCTACGGTTTATTGCCGGTTTCCGGTATTAAATCACTCGGCTACGAATACCTTGGTCCAGTCGGGCGGTTTTTTGATGTTGCCCGCCACTTGATCCTTCCGGTACTGATCTCCGCGTTCGGCGGACTGGCGGGGTTTTCCCGTTATATGCGCTCGAATATGCTTGAGGTTATCGGGCAGGATTTCATTCTCACTGCACGCGCCAAAGGATTGCCGGAGCAGGTTGTTATCGGCAAACATGCCTTGCGCAACGCCCTTCTTCCGCTCATTACTATTCTTGGCTTGTCGGTTCCCGGCTTGATCGGAGGCAGCGTGATCTTTGAGACGATCTTTGCTATTCCTGGCATGGGTAAACTTTTTTACGACGGGGTGATGATGCGAGACTATCCGTTAATCATGGGAGTTCTGGTGATGGGCGCCGTATTGACTCTGGCCGGGAATTTATTAGCGGATATTGCTTATGCGATAGCTGATCCGCGCATTCGCCACTCGCCTGCTTCGCGCTAGTTTTTGCGAAGAGACCATTGATTTTTATTATGTTTTCCTGTAACTATGTGCTGTTACTTTTAACTTGACAAGAGATTGATCCATTTAATTTTATGGGGGATGTGATGCGTATAATGTTGTTTAACGCAAAATTGGTTGCACTTTTGTTGGTCGTTTTTGCCTGTCCGTTCACGGCTTTTTCAGAAAACCGTGGGGGTGCGATTACCGTTAGTCCAACGATAGGGTATTACCATTTTGACAACGATCAGCCCTGGCGTGATACTAAAATCTATACCCTCGGTCTGGGGTACAATTTTACCGAGCACTGGCAGATGGAAGCTTCGGCGGCGGTAGCGGATGATGTCTATAGCCGCGTTGGTGGACCGCATATTCCCGACATGTTTTTTCTCAAAACCGATATACTCTACCACCTGAATCCTTCGGATTTGTCTGTTTTTTATCTTGCCGGCGGGTTTGGACGCTGGAGCGTTAACCCCAGCAGCGGATACTCTTTCTCTGAAGAGTTTGTAAATTACGGCGCGGGGATGAAGATTGACGTTTTTCCTGAGCTGCCAGTCAGAATTGATGTTCGTCACGTTCTTTTCTGGAGCGAGACGATGCAGGATAAGCGCAACGTTACCTACTCAATCGGAATCAATTCTCAATTTGGTGGCGTAAAACCAAAACCTGCCGATACTGATGCTGATAACGACGGTATTATCGACAGCCTTGATCGTTGCCCGGCGACACCGCTCGGGACGCCGGTTAACACGGTTGGGTGTCCGCTTGTCAGTGACGCGGAAGCGGTCACCCCTGCGGATGATGACCACCGCCCCGCCACGTCAGCGGGAAGGGTCGATAATGAACCCGTCAGTGTTGCCGAGGATGTTGCCGTGCCTGCACCTGTCAATGCCGTAGCAACAGCTCCGGTGGTTCCGGTTATGAAAAAGGCCGTTCCGCAACCTGCTGTAATTCGTTTCCAACCGGGGTCGAATGGCGTGCAGGAACGAGACCGGGAGATGTTGAAAAATATTGCCGAATACTTGAATGAAAATCCGCAAAAAAGTTTACGTGTCGAGGGGCATACAGACAGCACTGGGGCAGCGGGTGTCAATCAGCGCCTTTCGCAAGAGCGGGCGGAAAAGGTTCGTCAGCAGCTGATTGATGTGTTTAATATCGCGCCGGAGAGAATCCGGGCGATCGGTTTTGGTGAGGGAAAACCGCTGGAGGACAACTCAACACAGTTTGGTCGGCAGATAAATCGACGCGTCGAAATCATTCTTGAGTAATGTTGACGGCACTGATCGTCAGGAGCATTAACACAATATGGCACAAAAAAATCTGAAACTTGGAGAAATTCTCATCAATGCAGGTGTTATTGACGAATTTCAATTGAATTCGGCGCTGTCCCGTCAACGCAACTGGGGGGGGAGGCTTGGTAACTCGCTGATTAAACTTGGCTATGTTACCGAGGAAATACTGCTGAAATCACTGTCTGATCAACTGAAGTTGCCACGAGTCAATCTGACCGGCAAAGATATCCCTGACAGCGTGATTAAATGCATTCCGGTTGCCAAGGCCAAAGAATACAATATTATCCCGGTCGCCAAGAAGGAAACCAACGGCGTGCAGTTACTGTTGGTGGCGATGACCGATCCGACAAATCTTAATGTTATTGATGAAATTCAGTTTATCACTGGCTGTCGGGTCAGAGCTGCCTTATCCACCGAGGTTTCTATTCAGAAAGCGATCAGTAAATTTTACGACAAGGAAGAGATCGACAGCGCTGTTGATCAATATAACTCCATTCAGATGATTACCCCGGAAGAGGATGAGTTCTCCGGACGCACTCTCGATAATTTACAGAAACCGGTTGTAAAAAGCGCGGAGACCATGGAACAGAAGATTGAGCTGCTGTGCAAGATATTGCTTGATAAGGGGATTATCACCTTGCGTGATTATGAACGTTTGAAGTGATTCTCTTCGATATGACGGTTATTTGGGTACAGCAAAATTTTATCGCGCGGATGTTGCGTAATCGCATGGCCGTTTGCGGTGGTATCATCGTGTTGTTCATGTTTTTTTTGGCTTTTGTTGCTCCGTTTTTTTGCCAGGATCCTGGCGCCATCGATGTCTCCAGACGTCTCTCCCCCCCCAGTCCCGCACATTTTCTCGGCACCGATGATCTTGGCCGTGATGTTTTGACCAGGATCGTCCATGGCGCACGGATTTCGTTGCTGGTCGGTTTTGTTGCGATAGGCATTGCTTCTGTCATCGGTGTAACGTATGGCGCGCTTGCCGGTTACTACGGGGGGAAAACAGATGCGGTGATGATGCGTCTGGTCGATATCATGCTCTGCTTTCCAACCTTTTTTCTGATCCTCGCGGTAATCGCGTTGCTTGAACCCTCTATCTGGAATATTATGATTATTATCGGTCTGACCGGATGGATGGGGATTGCGCGGATGGTTCGCGCCGAATTTCTCTCGTTGCGCGAACGAGACTTTGTCCTCGCTGCCAGGGTCGTGGGGGGGAGTGATCTGCGCATTATTTTCCGTCATATTCTGCCCAGCGCCTTATCGCCGGTGCTGGTTGCCGCGACCCTTGGGATTGCTGGAGCCATATTAACTGAAAGTGCTCTGTCTTTTCTCGGGATCGGTGTGCAGCCGCCGACGCCTTCCTGGGGGAATATGTTGATTGCCGGAAAACAGACGCTGGGGACGGCCTGGTGGTTATCCTTTTTCCCCGGTTGCGCTATTCTGGTCACCGTCCTTGGTTATAATCTGCTCGGGGAAGGGGTGCGGGACGCACTTGACCCCCGTCTCGGCGACTGATGATCGTTATGGACAGCCTTTCTCCGCAACAGGTTATTGAAAAACGCGTTGCGGCGCACACTGCTGGCGATTTTGTCGCGATTTACAACAGCGCCCACAGTGCTTCGAACTTTCGTGCTTCTTTTCCCGACGTTGATGATTATCTTGATTATGCTTGTCGGCACCAGCTTGAACTCCTCCATATTGAGGCCTTTGCTGTTGAATTCTTGTCCGTTGACGGTTCGTCTGCCTCTGTTGGTGGAAAATCCAAATGTGTTGTCACCGGCGTGACCGAATTCTTTTTTGAGTTGCATGAATTACAGCGGGAAGATGGCTGCTGGCGCTTGCTGTCGAGTTGTCGTCTGGTCGTCACTGAAGCGGTTTATCGTCAGAGCTCGGTTACCGCTGATTGTTTTAAAGGACATCCCTGGTTTTGAGCAGAAAGATATAACCGTGCCGGAACTTCCTGAAGTTGAAACAAGTCGTCGCGGCATTGCCCCCGTTGTCGAAGGGCAGACAATCACATCGGTGGTCTGTCGGGTCGCGCGCTTGCGTCTGCCACTTCCGGCCGATTTGTCATCGCGGTTGTCTGGACGAAAAATACTTAAACTTGACAGACGTGCCAAATACCTGCTCTTTCGCCTTGATATCGGCACTTTGCTGATTCACCTAGGCATGTCAGGTCATCTCAGGATTGTGTCGGCGGGAACACCTTGCGACCGCCACGATCATGTCGACATTCACCTTGGCAATGACACCGTTATCAGGTTTCACGATCCGCGCAAATTCGGACTGGTGGCGTTGATCGGTGATGCTGCTGAAGAACATCCGCTGTTATGCCATCTCGGTCCGGAGCCATTAATCCGTGAATTTAACGGTCAATCCCTGTTTCAAAGATCACGTGGCCGTAAAATTGCGGTTAAATCTTTTATCATGGATCAGCAGATCGTTGTCGGGGTCGGGAACATTTACGCCAGTGAAGCGTTGTTCCGGGCCGGGATCCATCCGCTACGTGCGGCAGGGAGAATAGCTGCCACCCGCTATCAGCTTTTGGCCGAATCGATCAAGGATGTTCTCAGCGAAGCGATCGATGCTGGCGGAACAACCTTGCGCGATTTTTTCGACAGTTCGGCCAGGCCGGGCTATTTCAGAAATAATTTACTTGTTTACGGCTGTGGCGGGCAACCGTGCAGAACGTGTGGTTGCGCCTTGAAATCGATCAGAATCGCGCAACGAGCAACGGTTTATTGTGCTTATTGTCAACACTGACAATCATCTCCGGGTACCCGTATGGATCACTATAACTTCATTCTTCCTTACTCCGTGCGTGTTGCAGACGTTAATTACGGTGGTCATGTCGCGAATTCTGCCGTCCTTAATTTTTTTCACGATGCGCGGATTGCCTATCTGGCACACCTTGGCCCTTATTCAGAACTTGATATTGGGCAGAACTGCGGCATCATTCTTCCGGAAGCGCAGGTTTTTTATCGACAGGAAATGTTTCTCGGTGACCTCCTGGAGATCGGTGTCAAGGTCAGTGCGTTGCGTAATTCTGCCTTGGTCATGGAATATCGGATTGAAAGGGAGCAGATTGTTGTTGCCGAAGGTGTTACGCAACTGGTCGCATTCGATTATAATGAACGTCGGCCACGACGTTTACCGCCAGAGTTCAGGGCGGCGATCATGCAGTACGAGAAGCTTTAAAACAACGCGAGGAGGTTGTTATGGCGGAGATTCGTCGATGTATCAGCTGTAATTACGAGCGCGGTTTTCACATTTCTTTCATGGCCACAGAAAAAGGGAACAAAGTCGGCCTGATCTGCCCAAGCTGCGGGCAATCATTCGATATCGGCTGGGTTTTGCAGGAGACTTTCGAAAAACCGCTTCCCGGCCGCAAATACGTCTGATCGCGCTAGCTTTCGAATGTGGGGAGGGTAAAGCTGAAGCAACTGCCGCCCTGGGAATCGACCGGGCTGGTGACACTTATTTCACCGTCATGCAATTGAACGATTTCTTTGCTGATTGCCAACCCCAGACCTGTCCCTTGATTGAATAATCCTGATGAGTTTAATTGCATATAGCGATTGAAGAGCTGGTGTTGCTGATGTGCCGGGATGCCGGGGCCGTTATCCGTGATTTTGACCCGCAGATAATCTCCATTAACGGTGCTTTCGTCGACGATCTCCAGCTTGATCCGACCCTTTTGCGGGGTGAATTTAATCGCGTTTGATAGCAGGTTGGAAAAAACTCTGCCAATTTGTTTGCCATCTGCAATGACATATTTCCCTCTCGATTTAAAATCGAGAATAACCTCCAGCTTCCCTGCATCAAACTGGGCTTGAAGGATGTTTTTAGCGGTTTCTGCCAGATGTTCCAGATTGACAGGACCAGGGTGGATATCCAGTTTCCTCTGTTCCAGTTTTGAGATCTCCAGAAGGTCCTCGATCAGGACCAGCATTCGAGCACAATTCTCTTGCACGGAGGCTAATGCCGATTGTTGCTCGCTGTTGATCGGTCCCAAGATTTTGCTCGTCAGGATATCATTGAACCCCTTGATACTGGTCAGGGGCGAACGCAGATCGTGTACCAGCATGGAGACAAAATCACCCTTGAACCTTTCGATGTCGTTCAGGGTGACAATATCCCGAATAACGACCTGCAGCCGTTCAGCAACAACCTTGAGTGCATGAGCGACCCGGTCAGAAAGTTGGTCATCACGGAAAAAAGCGAACGCGCCCGAGAATTTTCCATCAATCTGAAACAGGGCATGATGTGCGAGATGCAAACTGCCGGTGTTGACCGGGGTGCCGATCCCGAGTCTTACGGTGTGTCTGATTTCACGATACAAGGGCAAGTCAGGGGTTTTTGTTTGCAGCTGGCAATAATATTCGTGGGGATCCGATTTTTCAGCCGTCTGGATAAATAGTGTGAAGTCGTCACAATGGGTCGGCAATATGAGTAAAATGGTGTCAAAGCGGCAAAGCTTCGACAAGAACTGGACGAATTCGGTTGCCAGTTGCCGGTGATTGTGCGCCAGGCTGGTCAGCTCAAGAATTTTATTTGAGACGGTTGAATCGTAGAGCAATTGATCAAGGATATGGTTGATGCGGTCGTGGATATCATCCTCGTATGTGCCGGTGGCGGGGTGAGAAATGTGCCGGGATTTTTCAAGGAACGGTTTGATCTGCGCGAGAAGTTTTTCCGGGGCGATATTTTTTTCAAGGAACAGGTCGGCACCGGCGTGTTCACCCCAGAAGCTATCGTTGCGTTCATTTAAATTTGTCAACAAGATTACAGGCAGGGCCATGGTCGCCGGATCATTCTTCAACAAACGGCAGAGATGGTAACCGTTCAACCTTGGCATGATGACGTCGGATAGAATCAAGGCCGGAGGATTGTCTTTTATTTTGTTGATCGCGTCGATCCCGTCACCAGCTGTTGCGACACGATAACCTGATTCCAGCAGAAGGTCCGCGAGTATCGCCAGATGGGTCGGACTGTCATCAACCAGGAGAATGTCGACGGGCTGTTTCACTGCGGCCTCCTGAATACATTGAAATTTGATTGTAAGTATGCGAGGCCCATAGTAGGCTTTTGAGTACGCTTGCGTCAAGTTTACAGTTGGTTAGAATGTGAGCGTAAAAATTGATGTGAGAGGCTGTTTTTTAACCACTGACTGTAAGAGTTGCATAAATTATATGCGTTTGGTTTTTAAACTGATTTTTATGCTCGTTGTTTTTTTATAATTAATCTTTAATATCATAAAGTTACAGGTATTTTTTTCAGTGTGGTGGTGTTGGCAAAATATTTGCTGACAGATAATGTCCAGTCTCATCAAGATTGAGGTTTCAAGACGGGTGTGAACAACGTAAATGTCATCGGGAACAGCTTGCGGAGGTAGAAAGATGCGGAAGATCGAAGCAATTATCAAACCGTTTAAACTTGATGAAGTCAAGGAAGCGTTGAGTGAAGTCGGTGTTCAGGGGATTACCGTCAGCGAGGTCAAGGGGTTCGGACGTCAGAAGGGACATACCGAACTTTATCGCGGCGCGGAATATGTCGTTGATTTTATTCCAAAAATAAAAATGGAAATTATTGTTGGTGACGACATGGTTAATCAGGTTATTGAAGTTATCGCCGAGGCCGCCAAGACCGGGCGCATCGGTGATGGTAAAATTTTTGTGACTCCGGTCGATCAGATCGTGCGTATTCGGACCGGTGAAACCGGTGAAGATGCGGTGTAGTTCTGTCGTAATTATCCGTCATAAGCCCTACTGATAATGAGGAGAAAAATAAACATGACACCCAAAGAAGTATTGAAGTTTGCTGCAGAACATGGTTGTAAAATGGTTGATTACAAATTCCTTGATTTTGTCGGTATCTGGCAACATTTCAGTACCCCGATAGCCGAGTTTGGTGAGGAGATATTTGAAGAGGGGGTCGGTTTTGACGGCTCGTCGATCCGCGGCTGGCAGCCGATTCACAACAGTGACATGCTGATTATGCCCGACCCGACAACGGCCAAGATTGATCCCTTTGTCAAGGCCTCGACCCTCAGCCTGATCTGCAACATCGTTGACCCGGTCACCAAGGAAGGGTACACCCGCGATCCCCGTTTTGTCGCGCAAAAGGCCGAAGCCTACCTGAACTCGACCGGTATTGCTGACACCGCTTACTTTGGTCCCGAGCCGGAATTTTTTATTTTCGACAACGTTCAGTATGACAGTGCCTCGAACCATTCTTTCTATGCGGTTGATTCAAAAGAAGGGATCTGGAACACCGGTGCTGACGAGGCGGGGGGCAATCTCGGTTATAAACCGCGGCACAAGGAAGGGTACTTCCCCTGTGCCCCGACCGATTCGATGATCGATCTGCGTAACGAAATGGTGGAAGTGTTGCAAGGTGTCGGCATGAACATCGAAGCGGTTCATCATGAAGTTGCGACCGGTGGCCAATCTGAAATCGACATGCGTTTTGATTCACTACTCAATATGGGCGATACCCTGCAATGGTTCAAATATATTGTTAAAAACGTCGCCGTCCGTAATGGGAAAACGGTCACTTTTATGCCGAAGCCAGTCTTTCAGGATAACGGCTCAGGTATGCACTGCCACCAATCGCTGTGGAAAGACGGGGTCAACCTCTTCGCCGGTGACGGCTATGGAGGGCTGTCAAAAATGGCGATGTACTACATCGGCGGGATCATGAAGCACGCCAAGGCCCTGTGCGCCTTTACCAATCCGACCACCAATTCTTACAAGCGCCTGGTTCCAGGGTTTGAAGCCCCGATTAATCTGGCTTATTCGAATCGTAATCGCTCCGCTTCCTTGCGCATCCCGGTAACCAATAATGATAAAGCCAAGCGCGTTGAATATCGGACTCCTGACCCGGCGTGCAACGGTTATCTTGCTTTTGCCGCGCAGTTGATGGCTGGTCTTGACGGTATCGAAAACAAAATTGATCCGGGGCAGCCGCTTGACAAGGATATCTACGGTCTTTCTCCCGAAGAGTTGAAAAATGTCCCGACGGTTGCCAGCTCGCTGGAAGATGCGCTCCTTAACCTCAAGGCAGATCATGAGTTTCTGCTTAAAGGTGATGTTTTTACAGATGATTTGATTGAGAAATGGATTGAGTACAAAATGGATGCCGAAGTCAACCCGGTGCGGATGCGTCCGTGTCCGGAAGAATTTGCGCTTTATTTTGACTGCTGATTTTAGAGTTGTGTGTTGACAAAAAAGCCCCCGACTTTGTCGGGGGCTTTTTTGCGACGAATGAACGAGTCAGAAGATGAAGTTCAAAACGCTTCATTGATCATCACCATTGGTGCCACACCATGCCTTGACAGGCCGATATCGACGCGCAAGTTGACACGATTTTCAGGATCAACGGCAAAGCGGATCCCGCACCCCCCTGTTAACAGCGGGGTGTTGTCAAAAAGTTCTTCAGGCTGTTCAGCAACGTTGCCGAGTGCGGCAAAGGCGGTCCAGCTGAATCGTCCGGTAAGGTGAGCGCGATACTCTGTTTGTGCGGCATAAAGCCAGCGGTCACGATAGCGTCCGCCGTACAGGCCGCGAAGCAGGCGAGAACCGCCGATCTGGCGTAACGCGTAAAAGGGCGGGGCGCCGCCGATCCCTGAGGTGATGAAACGCAGAGCAATCAGGCTGTCGGTCGTTAATGATCGGTAGGTGCGCAGGTCGAGGTTGTACTCGTTGTAGTTATAATCTGACCCGACATCGTTACGATGGATAACAGCGTTTAATTTGCAGAACGATCCAGTGGTCGGCCAGAATGTTGAATCGCGGCTGTCCATTTCGGTGAGTAGACCAAAACCAACATCTTCGCCGCCAGAGGATCCTTCCAGCGTGCCACTGGCGAGTAACCCTCCGGGATCGACATCACTGAACTTTTCATGATTGTAGGAGAGCGACATGCCGACCCGGTACGGGCCATCGATGCGTGCGGTTCCGGCAACGGTAAAGCCGCGTGTTTCACTGGTGAAATCTTCATCTCGGTCACTGTCGCCAGCCTCCTTGCCGACCCCCCAAAAGGTGCTTGGCGAATAGGAGGTAAAAACGGCTCCGGTGAAGTGGTAATCCCCTTCGTTTAAAAAAAAGCTTGGCTTGAGGGACAGGCTGTAGAGTCCCTTGCTGGAGTAGTAGGTATATGCCTGAAGATTATCGGGGCGGTCCTTGCTGCCGTTGTTGAGCACCTGGTTGTACATCACCCCGATCGCCGCGCCGGTTTCGTTGGTGCTGAAGGCGATGGGGATAACCGGAAAGGTTCGCGGCGCGGAATCTTCGGTTTTGGTTGGAGCGCTGTCAGTGACTTGTGCACAGATGCCTGCTGAAAATGTAGTCAATAAAAAAAGTGCTGCAATAATCAATGTGTACATTTCTCATCAGCCTTATATCAGGTGCAGATCGAGTGGCTAAACGAAGGGAATAAAGCGGGCAATCGGTTCATGACGTCGACAAGATGCACTCGCAAAAAAGAATGAGATGGCTAAGCAAAAATTTCGTCCTACAAGGCTTGGTGGTTCTTCATGCGCTCCGGAATACACACGTCGCGACCGGGGCAATCTTCGCGTTTGCACGGCTCCATGTGAATCGTCACGTCTGCACCCAGAATGTCTTTCTCGATCTTTTGCTCCAACTGGTCGGCAATGTCGTGAGCTTGTTCGACGGTCAGATGACGACAGACGGTCAGATGAAAATCCATAATCTTTTGCGACCCCGCCTGTCGGGTGCGTAGATTGTGATAGTTGATGATATCGGCGCGGTGTTCATTGAGGAGTTGCTCAATGTGCTCCCGGTGCTCTTTGGGTAATTCCGCATCGAGGACATCGTTGAGACTCCGCCGCACCAGTTGCAGTGCTTCAAACAGAATATACAGAGCAACGCCAAGCGACAGGATTGGATCGAGTTGCGGGACATTAAAAACATTGACAATAACCAGACCGATGAGGAGGGCGAGGTTGGTGTAGACATCCATGGCAAAATGCAGCGAATCGGTTTCAAGCGCGGGGGAGTCGGTTGCACGCGCCACTTTTCGCAGGTGCCGGGCGATCAGCCATGAACAGACGGCACTGAAGGCGAGGACGGCAATGCCGGTGTCAATGCGTCGCAACTCAATCTCACCGAAGAGGCGCCGGATCGATTCGAAAATGATCCATAATCCCGAAGCCGCGATGATCAATGCCTGAATAAAAGCTGCAAGTGTTTCGTATTTGCCGTGGCCGAAGGGGTGGCACTCGTCGGCGGGCTGTTCGGCGCGCTGGATGGCAAAGAAATTAATGCTCGACATAAGGATGTCGAGCAAGGAGTCAACGGCGGACGCCAGAACGGCCAGCGATCCGGTGGCGAGACCGATCAGAAGTTTGATCGCCGCCAGCGATATTGCCGCCACAACAGACAGATAGGCGGCAGATTTTTTAGGGCTTGTAGACATGATCTTCGTTCTAATCTGTCGGTGGACAGGCATCGTTCCAGGCAAAAAAACCGTCGCCGACAAGGTCAAGAAATGATTCTATCCGTTGTTGATAGAAATCGAGTTCGCGGCATTGAGCGCTGATTTCATCACGCGTTGCACGGTCAATTTTACCGATTTGCTCGCAATAATAGTAGAAGCCCATGACCCCGGTCAGCAGCTCCGTCAGCTCGGGCAAGTTCGGTTCAAGGTTGTTGACTATATACCAGTTGCCAGCGAATTGGTGAACAGTTCGTGGATCGATCCGGAAAATATTTTTCCGACACTGAGGAATAACGAATTCGCAGAGGAAATATGCGGCACCGCGGGCCAGTCTGCTGGCCTCTTCCGGGTCAGCTGCGTCGTTGTCAATCAGTTCATGGCAAAACCTTTTAAGCAGTTCGGTACAGAGCTGATCGGCGCGAATTTCATCCTCAAGTGTTTCGATATTGTAGGCGTTGGTGTCCAGTAGTTGACTGGTTGTGTCGTTGCAGGGCATAAGTCTCCGATAGGTAACATTGTGCTGAAACAGCCGCCTGTTTATTAACATTAGCGTGTCCTTTGGTCAAGGTAAACTGTTACTGGAGCGCGTCGGTTGAGAGTTTACTTCATGCCCTGATTTTGTTAATATCACCGTGTTTTTAAATGACTTTTAGAATTTATCTTTTGTCGATTGGTGATTATGTCCAAACTCACTCCAATGATGCGTCAATACCTGGAGATCAAAGACCAGTATCCCGATGCGATTCTTTTTTTTCGACTTGGTGACTTTTATGAAATGTTTCTTGATGATGCAATCACTGCCGCGCGGGTTCTCGATATTACCCTGACGTCACGCAACAAGGGGGCGGCTGACGAGGTTCCCCTCTGTGGTATCCCCTATCACAGCTGTCGTCCGTACATCGCGAAGCTGGTCGAGAATGGGTATAAAGTCGCAATCTGTGAGCAGATCGAAGATCCGAAGGACGTCAAGGGGATTGTCAAACGCGCTGTGGTCAGGGTTGTTACGCCGGGACTGATCGTTGATGAAAATTCTCTTCAGCCAAAGCGTAATAATTATCTCGTCGTCATCAATGATCATCGGCATCAATGGGGGATTGCCTCGGTCGATATTACCACCGGTGAATTTCGGATTGCGGAAATTTCATCATTGGAGGCGCTTGGCAATGAAATCGCCGGGCTCGATCCGCGGGAAATTGTTCTTAACGGGGCCGATGATGAAGCGGCGCTGCCTGAACAGCTGGTGGAGCTGTGCCGCGACCGGACCGTTACTCGCCTGCCATCGTGGGTGTTTGCCCGCGACCGTGCCGAGAGCCTGCTGCGTGAATTTTATCGTTGTGACACCCTGGATGCTTTCGGCTGCAACGATCTGCCTGCCGCGACAGGTGCGGCGGGCGCGGCGCTGCACTATCTGCAGGAAACCCAGCGGGGGATGCTTAATCATTTGCGCTCGCCGAGCACCTATGCTCCCGGTGATTTTATGATGCTTGACGATACCACCCGGCGCAACCTGGAACTGACGGTCACGCTGCACGATGGTCGTAAAGCAGGGTCCCTGCTCGGAGTTCTGGACCGCACGGTAACGGCGATGGGGGGAAGAAAATTACGTCACTGGCTTCAGCAACCGCTGATTTCATTGCCTGCGATCGTCGCTCGCCATGAGGCGGTCGCCGAACTGGTCGATGAAAGTCTGCTGCGCGACGATTTACGCACCGCCCTGGACGGGGTTTACGATCTGGAACGACTGAATTCGCGGATTGCCATGGCGACCGGAAATGCACGTGATCTGGTGGCACTGCGCGTGTCCCTCGAACGACTGCCGGATGTAATTGATGCGCTGGGCCACTGCCAGGCTCCTCTTTTGCAGTCTCTGCGCGGGGCGATTGATCCACTGCAAGATCTTGCTGCACTGATTGAACGATCGATCGTTGCTGAGCCTCCGGTCAGTCTCAGAGATGGTGGTCTGATACAGTCCGGTTACAATCGTGAGCTCGACGAATTGCGCACCATCAGTCGGGAAGGAAAAGGCTGGATCGCACGCCTGGAAAGGGACGAACGCGAGCGCACCGGAATCAGCAATCTGAAGGTCAAATTCAACAAAGTTTTTGGCTACTTTATCGAAGTCACCAGAAGTCATCTGGGACAGGTTCCCGATGACTTCATGCGCAAGCAGACGCTGGCTAATGCGGAACGCTTTATCACCCCGGCACTCAAGGAATATGAAGAGAAGGTGCTGGGGGCCGAAGAGCGTATTGTCGATATAGAATATCAGCTTTTTCAGGCGCTGCGGACCGAGCTTGCCGGTCATGGGCAACGCCTGCAAACGACCGCTGATGCCCTGGCAAGCATCGACGTTATTGCCGGACTGGCTGATCTTGCCCATCAGCGTGACTATGTCCGTCCGCAGATGACGACCGATACGACCTTGATGATTAGCGAAGGGCGTCATCCGGTCATCGAAGCAATGACCCTTTCTGAACCGTTTGTGCCGAATGATGTGTTGATGGATGCCGCAGAGGAACAGCTGCTGATTGTGACCGGGCCGAATATGGCAGGCAAGTCGACATTCATGCGACAAGTTGCGCTGATTGCGCTCATGGCACAGATGGGGAGTCTGGTTCCGGCACATTCGGCCCGCATCGGCATCATCGATCGCATCTTCACGCGGGTCGGAGCAAGTGACAACCTGTCGCGAGGTCAATCAACGTTCATGGTTGAAATGACAGAAACCGCAAATATCCTCAACCATGCAACCTGGCGCAGCCTGATTATTCTGGACGAAATCGGTCGCGGTACCTCAACTTTCGACGGGCTGAGTATTGCGTGGGCGGTTGCCGAGTATCTTCACGATTATGCCCCGTGCGCGGCCAGGACTCTTTTTGCGACGCACTATCATGAATTGACGGAACTTGCGACAACGCGTGAGCGGGTCAGAAATTACAATGTTGCGGTCAAGGAGTGGAATGACCGGATTATCTTCTTGCGCAAGATTGTCCGTGGCGGGGCGAGTCACTCCTATGGTATCCAGGTTGCGCGCCTGGCTGGATTGCCTCATGAGATCATCGACCGCGCAAAAGAAATTTTGAAGAATCTCGAATCGGGTGAATATCTCGGGGAGGGGCAGCCGCGCCTGGCGCGCAGTACACACGATACCCCCATGCAAAATCCACAACTGGCTCTTTTTGATCAGCTCGCTGACCCCCTGCGGGAGCGTCTGCGGACTGTCGACCCCGCCAGCACCACACCCCTCGAAGCACTTAATCTGCTGGCTGAAATTCAGGAGTTGATCTGATATGCGCTGCTTACTGCTGATTCTGCTGTTCATTTTTTTCAGCTCCCCGGTTGGCGCGGTTGCCCCGGCAGAAACAGCTTACGGGAAAGCGCGTGACGCCTATTATCGTTTGATCGAGTCTTCACAAAAAAAACTGTATCGCGATAACTGGGGGAAGGTGATTGACCTTTTCACTGTCGTGCATAAACGCTATCCGGACAGCTCGCGCGGCGCCGATGCGGCTTTCATGGTCGGTTCATCACGTGAACAGCTTTACGCGATATCACGCTTGCGTGGTGATGCGGAGCGGGCGGTGGAATCTTATGATGAGATGGCGACAGCCTACCCGCAGAGCAATCTTGCCGATGATGCGCTGATGACGGCGGGAAAACTTCTTGAACAGCCGTTGCTGATACCGTCTGAGGCATTTCTTCGTTACCAGCGCATTGTTGAGGAGCTCCCCCGCAGCGACATGGCGGCTGAGGCACGGCGGGCTGTTACCCGGCTGAAGCATTTTGCCCCGCAGTTGATGGATGCCCGGGAAAAGAGTAACAAGTCCACCGGGAAAGCAACCCTGGAGGCGATTCGTTTCTGGTCCAACCCGGGGTATACGCGCGTCGTTCTTGATTTAAGTACCACGGTCAAGTATCGAACCAATTTTCTCAAAGGCAATCTGACCCAAGGGGCTCCGCCGCGATTGTATATCGATTTTGAAGACTCAACATTGGGAGCCGAGATTGTCGATGCCACCACGGTTGACGATGGGTTGTTGCGCCGTATCCGGACCGGAAAGCCTAAAGACGGTTGCGTACGGGTGGTTATCGATCTGGACAGTTTTCAGGATTACAAGGTGTTTGCCCTTGAGGAACCGTATCGAATCGTTGTTGACGTGCAGGGGAATGATACCGTGCGAACCACGATTAAAGAACCTTCGAAAGAAGATCCCGAACAAGCCGGAAAAACATCCCCGGATGACTCGATTGCCGTACTGCTGAATGAGCACGGCAGATCCGCAGTCCCACGCACGGAGATAACGAAAAAACCGCCAGCACTCGCGGGGGCTGAACCTGTGCTGAACCGGGTTGTTATCGATGCCGGTCACGGTGGCAAGGATCCTGGTGCGGTCGGGCCCAATCGGGTTTTTGAAAAAAATGTCGTCCTTGACTTCGCGAAAAAACTGGGTAAGCGCCTGGAAGATGAGATTGGATGCGAGGTTATTTTAACGCGTGATCGGGATGTCTATCTACGTCTTGAGGAACGTACCGCAATCGCGAATCAGGTGAATGCCGATCTCTTCATTTCCATTCATGCCAATGCCAACCAAAATCGCAAAGTGCATGGGGTTGAAACCTATTATCTGAACTTTTCCAAAAATGACAAAGCCGCTGCAGTTGCCGCGCGGGAGAACGGGACATCCCTGAAGCAGGTGGGAGACCTGGAACTGATCCTCTTTGATCTGATGGCCAATGCAAAGTTGAATGAATCGAGTCGCCTGGCAAACGATATCCAATCTTCACTGGTCAGTAAACTGACCCGCCATTACTCGCCGTTACGCGATCTTGGCGTGCGGCAGGGACCTTTCTATGTCCTGCTCGGAGCGACAATGCCGTCAGTTCTGGTCGAGGTGGCATTTATCAGTAATCATCGCGGTGAGAAACGGCTGACCGATCAGGTCTACCAGAACCATGCGATCAGCGGAATTGTCAGTGGCATCCGTAAATATGCCGGTTCATACAAAGTGATTGCTGCAAAATGATGAGTCATGACCATCTTTCTTTTTTCCCCGAATCATTACTGAATGAACATCACATCTGCTATGACGAGCGGCAGACGTTGCTCCGCAAGGCGGCGGAGGAATATCTTGCTTATCATACCCGGCGGATCCGTGCACTGCATCGCAACGGTGCGAGCGGAACGCTGGTTGTCAGTGAATTAACGCAGACTTACGATGAATTGTTACGTTCCCTGTTTCGTGGAGTTGCCAATGACCTGGGCGGTTCCGGGGCGGATTGTCTGCTGCTGGCCATCGGTGGCTACGGTCGTGCCGAGTTGAATCCACGCTCAGATCTTGACCTGCTGTTTTTTTATTCAGGGAAAGATCAGGTGGTTGCCAGACAGATTGCGGAACGACTGCTCTATCTGCTCTGGGACTTGAAGCAGGATGTCGGCTATAGCGTGCGTACCGTCGACGATTGCCTGGAAATGGCCGGAGCTGATTTGACCGCGCGGACAGCCTTGCTCGATTCGCGTTATCTGGCGGGGAATGAGGACTTGATGTCAATCTATGAGCGGCTGGTTCTGAAGCCGGTTTTCGGTGCGAACAGTCGTCGTTTCATCGCGGAAAAACTTGCTGAATATGAGGCCCGTCGGCAAAAATTCGGGTCTTCAGTCTATCTGCTTGAACCGAATATCAAGGAGAGCGAGGGGGGATTACGCGATTTGCATTCTGCACTCTGGATCGCGCGAAGCAAGTTCAAGGCAAAATCTTTGCGTGGTCTGGTGACGAGCGGTGTTATCAGTGAGAAAGCTGCTGACGAGTTTCAGGAGTCGCTCGACCGCCTCTGGCGCATTCGAAATGAGTTGCATTACCTTTCCTCTCGTAAAAACGATCAGCTTCATTTTGATGAACAGGAGAAGATTGCCAGCTTTCTGGGGTACCGGGACAATCATAAAGCCCCCGCCGTTGAGCAGTTTATGCAGGATTACTATTCATGGGCGACGCAAACGGAACATCTGGCTTCGGTGTTGATCGCGATGTCAACCAACCAGTATGACCAGCCGAATAAAATCGTCGGCTTTTTACGACGGCGCACTGTTGAAGAGGGTTTTTATGTCCTGCGCGGTGAGCTGTGGGCAACCCGACAGGATCTCTTCGAGCACGAACCGGCGCGGATGATGCGCGCTTTCCGTCTCGGCCAGCAACACAACGTCCAGTTCAGCGTGCCGTTGAAGTCGATGATTCGTGACAACCTCAAGCGGATCAACGACAAGGCACGTCGTTCACGGATGATGGCCGAAGGATTCATGCAGATCTTGCGCGATCCCTATAATATCTTTGCAACGTTGATGACGATGCATCATCTGCGTTTCCTGAATCATTTTATTCCTGAGTTTGGGCGCATTTATTGTAAGGTTCAGCACGACGCTTATCATATCTACACGGTCGATGTGCACTCAATCTTCGCGATCGAAGAAATTGCCAGGCTATTACGTGGTGAGTGTCGTGAAGAGCGCCCGGGATTGACTCAGGTGGCTGCTGATGTCGAACTTAAAGGGTTGCTGTTGCTGGCGACATTACTCCACGATATCGGCAAGGGGGAGGGGCGCGATCACTGCAATCAGGGCGCCGATCTCATCCCGAAGATTGCCCGGCGCTTCGGATTCAGCAAGGAAAACACCCAGCGGATCGAATTTCTGGTGAGAAATCATCTATTGATGACACATATTTCGCAACGGCGGGATCTCAGTGACGATCAACAGATCATCGATTTTGCCCGGCAGATGGGAATGAGTGAAAATTTACGGATGCTCTACCTGCTGACTTATGCCGATGTTCGCGCTGTCGGGCCGGAAGTCTGGTCGGAGTGGAAAGGCTTTCTACTTGAAGAGCTTTATGAAAAGGCTTATCGTGTGCTGGAACAAGGTAATTTCCGCCTCGAAGGGCGCTCGGAGAAGGTTCGTAATCGCAAGCGCAACATTCTCACCTGGCTCCATGGCGAGATTGAAGAGCGCCGGGTCCGTGATCTTCTCAAGCACGTCAGTACCCGTTATATCCTGAGTTATCGTTCGCTGGACATTGCAGAACATTTTCGTTTTATGCTCAGTCGGGGGGATCGGTCGGTTGCGATCAAGCTCGACCACGATGTGCAGAACCAATTCTCCAGCGTGATGGTGACAACGCTCGACCAGCCGGGTCTATTTTCCCTGATAACCGGCGTGCTTGCGGCAAACGGGATTAACATTGTTGGTGCGCGCGTCCATACGTTGAAAAACGGAATTGCCCTCGACATCCTTCAGGTTCAGGGGCCAAATGATAATGTTTTGGTTGATAAGCGGAAATGGCGCAAAGTAGAGGATCAGCTCTGTGCCGTGATTGAAGGACGCGAACGTGTTGATAGATTGGTAGAACGCAGACGCGCCGGTCTCTTCAGTGGTGAGCGACCGAAGCCACGTCGTCCGACGCGGGTTGTCATCGATAATGCCACCTCCGTCGATCACACGATTGTTGAGGTTTACACGGAGGATAAGGTCGGTTTGCTGTACGAAATCACCAAAACGCTTCTGGATCTTGGCGTATACATCGCGGTATCAAAAATTTCAACCAAGGTCGATCAGGTCGCCGACACATTTTATGTCACTGACATCTTCAATCAAAAGATTCACTCTGACGAGCGTCTTGATGAATTGCGTCAAGCCCTTAGCGGTCGGCTTGATGCCGATCTTGAGCTGACCAGCCAGGAGCCTGTCCGAGAATGAATGACCGGCTGCAAACCCAGCTGTTTGGCTCATATTTCAGCTCCTTTTTGCCCCATAGCTACGGCTATGAGGCTGCAAATGAGCTAAAATCTGCCCTCAAACTTCTGGATTTTCGCTGCGGCCCTTATTCTCGGACAGGCTCCTAGTTATGGATCAGTATCTTGATATTTTTCTTCATTATGTGACGGTTGAGAAGGGTCTGTCAAAAAACACCCTGGAAGCCTACGGGCGTGACCTGACCCGCTATCTCGATTTCCTCGGCAGTATCCCGCTAACGACCGTCAATGAGGTGACCCCCGCGATTGTTTTACGCTTTCTCGGTTATCTCAAAGACAAAGGGCTGGCGCCGCGCTCGCGGGCACGAGTTCTGGTTTCATTGCGGATGTTTCATAAATTCCTGCTCGCTGAAAAACATTCCTCAACCAACCCGACACTTCAGGTCAGTGCGCCGAAAAGTATGCGCTCGTTACCGTATGCCCTGGCTCCAACCGAAGTCGAACGGTTGCTTGCCGCGCCTCAAGGGAATGAACCGATGGCGTTGCGCGATCGGGCGATGCTCGAAGTCCTCTACGCGACAGGGTTGCGGGTATCGGAGCTGATCGGTCTGAAGTGTGGTGACCTGCAACTGGACGTTGGCTATCTGACGGCATTTGGAAAAAGAAGCAAACAGCGTCTGGTGCCAATGGGGGAGATGGCGATAACGGAAGTACGTGATTACCTGACGTTGGTTCGACCAAAGCTGGAAAAAGGTACCGGCAGTCTTTATTTATTTCTCAATCGCTCAGGACATGGCTTGACACGCCAGGGCTTCTGGAAGATTATAAAGCGCCGCGCACGCGAAGCGGGGATTTTCAAGAACATTACCCCGCACACATTGCGCCATTCATTTGCGACCCACCTGCTTGAAAATGGAGCTGATCTGCGTGCGGTGCAGACGCTGCTTGGCCATGCGGATATTTCAACAACGCAGATTTATACGCACGTGACCCGTGAGCGGTTGCGGCGCATTCATGAACAATATCACCCACGCGGATAATATCGCGTGGTAACAATGAGGTGAAAATGAAGTACATCGTGTTACTTGGCGACGGCATGTCCGATGAACCGGTTGCTGAACTTGATGGCCAAACCCCGCTGCAGGCTGCCAAAACCCCGGTTATGGATGAACTGGCGGCAACCGGTCTGACCGGCGTGGCGGAAACCATCCCCAAGGCATTCCATCCTGGCAGTGACGTTGCCAACCTGTCGGTGTTCGGTTACGATCCGGCGACCTGCTACAGTGGGCGGGCACCGCTTGAGGCGGCCAGCATGGGGGTCAAACTGGCACCTGACGATGTTGCCTTCCGCCTCAATCTGGTCAACCTGCAAGCGAATTTCGGCAAGCTCTATATGGCTGATTTTTCAGCCGGGCACATCTCTACGGCAGAGGCCGCTGAAATCATCGCCATGTTGCAGGGCGAGCTGGGTGGCGACGAGTTCATGTTTTATCCGGGAGTGTCGTATCGTCATCTGATGGTCTGGCGCGGGGGGAAGGATCAGCTGCACTTCACTCCACCGCACGATATCAGCAATCAACCGGTTGATAACTATCTTCCCAGCGGTGACGGGGCTGACACCCTGCTGCAGCTGATGACCTCGTCTCAACTCCTGCTCCACAGTCACCCGGTCAATTTGCGGCGGGCGCAGACCGATCAGTTTACTGCCAACTCAATCTGGCTCTGGGGGCATGGACGTGCCCCGCGAATGGAAAAGCTGACGACAAAGTTTAACCTGTCCGGTGGCGCGGTGATCTCTGCGGTTGATTTGATCAAGGGGCTTGGCATCTACGCCGGGCTGGATGTGATCGAGGTCCCCGGCGCGACCGGCTATATCGACACAAATTATCGCGGCAAGGCTGAATACGCGCTTGAGGCGCTGAAAAGCCGCGACTTTGTCTACCTGCATGTTGAAGCACCCGACGAAGCGGCGCACGGTGGGCTACTGAAGGAAAAAATTCAGGCGATAGAATCGTTCGACGAGCTGGTGGTCGGGACCGTGTTGAACGGTTTGCGTAACGCCAAGGAAGATTTCCGGATTCTGCTGACCCCCGACCATCCGACCCCGGTGGCTAAAATGACCCATACTCGTGACGCGGTGCCGTTTGTGCTGTATGGATCGTCCGGTGAATACAAATCTCCCGTTGCGGTTACTGGCTACAGTGAAACACAGGCGTTGTCGACCGGTGTTGTTGTTGATCCCGGTCATCAGTTGATGACACGGTTGATTAAAGGATAACGATAGTCCGGGTTATTTCATCAACTGAATACGTCCGACCTGCGGTTGCGGTACCAGGGCTTTGGTGACCGAGCTGACGCCTGCGCCGACATAGATGGCGGAAATAAAAACCACTGCGGAAAGGAGAATGCCAACGGCGAGATTGCCATTTTTCAGCATTTTACCCAAGTGCATTTCCGGATTGATTTTTCGAGTTAATTTGCCGAACAGACGCAACGTAAAAGAAATGGTCAACACGGCAATCGCCAATGAAATAACCAGATGACCGCAGATGAGCAGCCCCGCTTGCCAGAGTGGTGTTGCCATCGCGCTCGGTGCGTTCAGCGCCAGACGAAACGACGTGACCGACGCTTCCAGACCATTCATCAGCAACAATGCCGCAGAAACCATGATTGCCGCCATCAACGTCCCCACTGCGGCATTCCCTTTGCAGATTTCTTCTTCCATATCAAAGTCGGGATTGGCTTTAATAAAAAGCCGGTAAATGACCTCTATAATCAGTCCCGACATGACAATCATCAGTGCAAGCTCCAGCAGGCTGGAACCAAGGCGCATAGTAAACATTGGGGTTGTACCTCCGTTACGGGGTGCGGGTCAAATCGACAACGGTTCGATCTGCAGTTCGCCACCGCTATTCAAGGTTTGCAAGGTATATTCACTGACCGCTCCAACCGGGAGCCATGCCGGTCCGGCCGGTTCCATCAAAACGTACGGCATCCCCTGGTATTCGATAAACAAATCACCTTTGCCGGGATTTTTCATAACCCCCAGCAGATAATGATCAGGCACGCCCAGGCCGATCAGGCGGATCTCATTCCAGTTGAGGAAAATCGCCGCAAGCAGTGCCGTCTTGCTGTCGCAGTCTCCCGCTCCTTCGGCAAGGGTTACCAGTGGCGGGTAAATGCCGGCCGTGTGGCGTTGGTCAATAACTTCCGGAATGTTGCGATAGGCGAGTGCCGTCTGCACCAGAGTGAGTGCGGTGGGGAGAATATCCTCCGCCGCATAATTCATCTGTGCGGTTAACTGGTCAAGTGCTACGGCAACCGGTTTGAGATGATGAACATTGCGCCTGACAATTCCGGGGAGATCGGGAGTGACCAGTTGGGCGGACAGAAACTTAAAGCCGCGTTCCTCAAAAAAAGAGTGAACCTTTGCGTCGAATTCCTGATTGATTTTTGCCGACATCTTGTCCAGCTCAGCCTGGTCAAGGAATAATTCGACCGCATGCTGATAGGCCCCCGTAAGGGCGGCCTGGCGCTGCTCAGTCAGAGCGTCAAGCTCGGTTTGGTGATAGCCGTAGTCGTGCTGATAGGTTCTGAGTTCATTGCGAGGAATCGATACAGCAAGCGTCAAACGATCTCGGTGATAACCGTGAAAATTGTATTCATTTGCAATGATTGACGGATCCTGAGCAGTGTGCGTCATGCCGACGGAAGGGGAGGGATTGCTTCGGTTTAACGTCGCGGAAGCCGCTGCGTAGGTATTTAATTCGAGGATGGGCGCAACGGTTTGATTCGTGTATTGACTCAGCCAGAGGCTATTTCCCGCAATGACGGCAACCAGCAACACCAGCCAAAAAAAATGTTTGGTTGAAAAACAGAAGAAGGAAAGGTACACACCAGGTCTTTACTGCTAAGAGCGGAATTGTCAGGTGAACGTTAATTTGCGCTCAAGATCAGTCGAATGAGTGAAACGTTTAGCTTCCTCAATGGTAATGACATCTTGTTCACAGAGTTCAATCAGATGCTGATCGAGGGTCTGCATATGGTACTGTGAACGCCCTTCTTCAATGTGTTTTTCAATCTCGGACAAGCGGCCTTCACGAATGCAGGCCTGGATTGTCGTCGTGGTGCGCATGATTTCGACCACCGGAAAGATTTTTTCGCCGGTCTTGTCTTTGATCAGCCGGAGCGAGATCGTTGCGACCAGAATATCGGCGAGCCGCTGGCGGATGATATCCTGCGATTCAGGGGGGAAGTTGCCGACCAGTCGATTGATCGTCGAAACGGCCCCCTGGGTATGGAGGGTCGAAAAGACCAGATGCCCGGTTTCTGCCGCCTTGATACAGGAGTCAATCGTCTCCGCGTCGCGCATTTCACCCACCATGATAACGTCGGGATCCATACGCAGGGCGGATTTCAGCGCCGTGGCAAAGTTGTCCGTATCGATGCCCACTTCACGTTGAATAATGCAGCTCTTGTTTGATGTGAAGAGAAATTCGATCGGATCTTCAATTGTGATGATGTTGTAACTGAAAAAATTATTGAGGTGACTGAGCATCGACGCCATGGTCGTCGATTTCCCGTTTCCGGTCGGTCCGGTGACCAGGATCAGCCCATTCGGGGATTTGGTGATTTCACCGAGAACCGGCGGCAGGTTCAGTGCGCTGAAATCGCCGATATGTGGAGGAATGACGCGCATCACGATGCCGAAATGACCACGCTGACGAAAGATGCTGACCCGGAACCGTCCGCCGCTATCTAACGCGTATGATGCGTCGAAATCCCTGACTGAATCGTTCAGCTCACGGTTGTTCTGTTCGAGAATGGCCTTGGCTATGAATTCAGTGTCTTCGTGGACAAGATTGGGAAGTTTTGAGCGGATGATCTGACCCCGCCCGCGAAAAAAAGGCGGGTTGTCGACTTCAAAGTGTACGTCTGATACCTTCTTTTGAAAGGCAATTTCAAGAATTTGATTAAATGTTTTTGCATCCATAACGATCCCTGCAGGAATAAAGTTGTTTGCAATGTACTCTTAATGAGTCATCTTTTCAAGCTGTTTGCGGAAAAGGGCTTCATCAAGGACCAGCCCGGCGTGATCCGCAAGTGTCTTGAGTAGTCCAATGTGGGTGGCGGTCGGAGCGTTCTCACCAAAGTCGGCGTAGATCAGCGCAATCACTCTGCCGCGACTCTTGAACGGCAGCAGCAGAACACGTTCCGTCCGCGGGGTGCCGATGACGGAAAAAAGGTATTCTTTAAGAATCGCATCGTTGCTCTCGGCATAAAAGGTTTTTCCGGTTGTAACCGCCTGGCGAAAAATTGAATCTTCCGCAAGGGGCAGTTTGATCTTTGGAGCGTGTGTCGGACCGTCCTCTCGCGGTGTATTGATCCCGATTCCACGTTCAGCAATCAACTCATTTTTGGCAACAATCAATGTCAGGCCGCGCTGAAACATTTCACTGACAAACGAGAGCAGGGCCGCTGAAAGTTCCGGTGCCAGCGACAGTTTTTCCAGCTGGTCACAATAGCGACTGAAACGAGCAAAGGGCTGTTGCTCCTGACGTTCAATAAAGTGCGTGGAAAACTCCTGAAGGGTTCGATAAAACGCAATCGTTGCATCGATATCAACATCCTGATCCCGGCGCGGCATTACCGCCAGAACCCCGTCGCGATAAGCCTGGAGTGAAAACTCCGGGGTCGTCGGGGATGCCAGCTGGACAATGGCTGCCTGGGGATGCGTGTTCTGAAGGTGCCGCCGTTGCTCTGTAACGGACGCTTCGCTTGCACCATCCCCGCAACGAACGGGGGAATCAAAAAAGACCAGGGGGATGAACCCCCTGGATAAATATTGTCCGGTCATGAATTCAAGATCGGTCGTGTCACCCGTGGCAAAGACCTGAAAACCGAGCTGTTTGAGTATGGTTGTGACGGCAAATTTAAGCAATTCATCATGACTGAAGAGAACGATGCCCCCCGCATCCTCGTTCCCGTGAACGTTGTTTTTTGAACTGGCGGTGAATGTTTTCAGAAATCGATCAAAACACTCCCGCTCCTCATCCGTGGCCGTGGTCAACAGTTTCCGCAACCGTTCGCGCTGACTGTCAAGCGGAGGGTGGTCGCGCAGCCCCGCATAGACCTGAGGGATGGCGCGCTCCAGTTTGTCGAGTTCATCCAGTCCCAGAAGCTCTGCTGAAAGATCAAGGTCTGTTTCCGTTGCAACCGGGTCCTCGTCTGCCCAGACGCCATCCTCAAGTTCGCCATCGCGCATTTTTTCGTCAAAGATGCGTAACGCATCCATCAATACGCCTTGCGTGCCGAGCAGGAAATCCTCGTGAAGCTGTTCGGGGAAATAGCGGTAATTGTCGCCGATATTGCCACTTTCAACATCCAGGATAAAGGTTCCCTTGTGCCACGAAAGGATCTGGACAATGGTCAGATGGATAAGGGATTCAAGCCCCTTGAAAGCGTCTTCTTTTTTGATTGAACCCCCTTCAATGAGGGCGGCAATCAGCGGCTGGCGCCGGTCCCCCGCTGCTGATTGCACAGCCAGGGTCTGCTCAAGTTGCGCTTCAGTTATCGCGCCGTTTTTAACCAGAATGTTGCCAATCCGAACGTTGTTGTTTGCGTGGTTGGCGCTGACGATATAGCCTTTTTCAAAGACCAGTTGACATTCGCTACGGCCATTCGTTATGCGCAGGGTGCCGGTTTTCTGTGTCGAATGAATCAATTGTATCACATCGACGATGGGGAGATGTTCGAGATCACCACTGAAGGACATATTGTTCCTTTCATACGCGTAAGACATCTATCAATCCAGCATTAAACTAAATTCTGAAGATTTTATCAACTATGATTGCGTTTAAGTTTAATGTCTCCGCCAAGTTGAATCAATTTAAGCGAAATGATTCGTTGACCAGGACGCGCTCTTTTTATGATCAATAATAGTTGACACATACTGTCAGGTATGTTACCAATCTTAAAACTGACATGATTACTCAGGTAAGGAGGTTGGTGGTGATAAAACGATTTAAGGAAGATATCAAGGCGGTCTTTGAGCGTGACCCGGCAGTGCGCAGTGTTTTTGAGGTTGTTTTGTGTTATCCGGGGTTTCATGCGATGATTTTTTACCGCATTGCCCATTTTTGCTGGGAAAATGACTTTAAGCTGCTGGGACGTTTCATTTCGCATCTCGGTCGATTCTTTTCCGGGATCGAGATCCATCCGGGGGCCAAGATCGGTCCGGGGTTTTTTGTCGATCACGGCATGGGGGTTGTGATTGGGGAGACCGCCGAGATTGGCACCAACTGTACGCTCTATCACGGAGTCACCCTGGGCGGGACTTCCTGGGCCAAGGAAAAGCGTCACCCGACTTTGGGAGACAATGTCGTCATCGGTTCCGGGGCCAAGATTCTCGGGCCGTTCAAGGTTGGCGATAACGCTAAAATCGGTTCAAATTCTGTTGTTGTTAAAGAGGTTCCGGACAACTCAACCGTCGTTGGTATTCCCGGTCGGGTCGTTATCTCTGATGGTGACAAGGTTGAGCAGGAGCGGAATGATCTGGAGCACAGCAATCTTCCTGACCCGGTTGCCAAAGCCTTCAGTTGTCTTTTTGACCAGGTACGACACCTTGAAGAACGGGTGAAAAACCTGACCAGCGAGCAGGAACGACTGCATGCTGCTCTCGATGAAAAACGAACGAAGGGCGCGTAGTTATCATGCGGTTATCAACCAAAGCACAATATGCCGTGCGCGCCATGGTCAGTCTTGCCCTTAACGGTGGGGAAACACCGATGTCTCTCAAGGATATTTCGGTGCGGGAGAATATCTCCCTGACCTATCTGGAGCAGCTCTTTGTCAAGTTGCGGCGTGGCGAGATTGTCAACAGTGTGCGTGGCCCCGGTGGCGGCTACGTGCTGGCCCGACCAGCTGATCGTATCATGGTTGATCAGATTATCGACAGTGTTGAGGAATCGCTGGTGCCGGTTTCATGTATGGACGACGATGGAACATGCTCATGTGTTGATCAATGCGTGACGCACGCGGTGTGGCACGGCCTGGGTGAGAAAATCAGGCAGTTTCTGGCTGCGATTTCGCTTGAAGAATTGACACATGATGCACAAAACCGCATACTGCGCGATCGCGTGGATGAAAATCAGTTGGCGGAGGATGTAAGGTGAGACAAATATATCTTGATAATAATGCAACAACCCGGGTGCGGCCGGAAGTTCTTGAGGCGATCCTGCCTTTTTACAAAGAACAATTCGGTAACCCCTCCAGCGTGCACTGGGCAGGTCGTGCCGTGACCGGAGCCATTGAAAAAGCGCGTGAGCAAGTGGCCGCCCTGATCAATTGTTCACCGGCGGAAATAGTTTTCACTTCATGCGGCAGCGAAGGGGACAATATGGCCCTGAAAGGGACCATGGAAGCTTTGCAGAACAAAGGGGATCATATCATCACCACGACGGTCGAACACCCGGCGGTGCTGGAAACCTGTGGTTATCTGGAAAAAGCTGGTTACGCAGTCACGTATCTGCCGGTTGATGCGGACGGGATGCTCAATCTCGCTGATCTTGAAGCCGCGATTACCGACCGAACGGTGTTGATCTCGGTCATGTGGGCGAACAATGAGACCGGGAATCTTTATCCGATTGCGGAAATCGGCAAGATTGCCCGCAAACACGGGATTCGTTTTCATAGCGACGCGGTCCAGGCGGTCGGTAAGGTTCCGGTCGATGTGCAGACCGCGAATGTCGATCTTCTGGTCATCTCCGGCCATAAGCTTGGTGCGCCTAAAGGGGTCGGCGCGATCTATATCCGCCGTGGCACCAAACTGACGCCTTTCATGCATGGGGGGCATCAGGAACGACATCGCCGTGCGGGGACCCACAACGTCGCCGGTATCGTCGGCCTCGGGCTGGCGTGCGAATTGGCTGGCAAAGAAATTGATCTGGTCTGGGGACGGGTAAAAGAACTGCGTGATCGGCTCGAACAGGGGATCTTTGACAATGTGTCCGAGATCAAGCTCAATGGCCATCCGACGGAACGTTTGCCGAACACGTTGAACGTCAGCTTCGCCTATATCGAAGGGGAGGGGATCCTTCTCAACCTTGATATGCTTGGCATTGCAGCCTCCTCCGGTTCAGCATGCACCTCCGGTTCGCTCGAACCGTCCCATGTGCTCGGGGCAATGTGCGTCGAAGTGTCACTGGCGCATTCGAGCACGCGCTTTAGTCTCGGCACCGATACAACGCCGGAAGATATCGATTACGTGATTGAAAAATTGCCGCCGGTGATCCAGCGGTTACGCGATATGAGCCCATTGTATAACTGTGGTCATACCGATCGTTGCGAAACCTGTTCGGTTTTAACGAAATAGAAAAATTCAAGGAGCCAATATTATGTATACTGATAAAGTCATGGATCACTTCAGCAACCCCCGCAATGTCGGCGAAATCGAAAATGCAGATGGTGTCGGAGAAGTAGGCAACGCCTCCTGCGGCGATATCATGAAGATCTTCCTCAAAATTGAGAATGATGTTATCACCGATGTCAAATTCAAGACGTTCGGTTGCGGTGCCGCCATTGCGACCTCTTCCATGGTCACTGAAATGGCGATCGGAAAGACGTTGGACGAGGCGATGGAATTGACGAACAAGGCGGTCGAGGAGGCTCTCGAAGGCTTGCCACCGCAGAAAATTCACTGCTCGAATCTGGCTGCGGATGCCTTGCATGAGGCAATTAAGAACTATCGCGAAAACAAGTAGTCAGGTCATATTTATTCAACCAGTTTCAAGATAAGGGCTGTCGCGATGCGACGGCCTTTGTCGTCAGGATCGTCATTGAAAATGTCTGGATACGCCGGGAAACGAATCGTCGTGGCAATGAGTGGAGGTGTTGATTCCTCCGTCACCGCCGCCTTGCTGAAAGAGCAGGGGGCAGAGGTGATCGGCATGACCATGCAGATATGGGATTACTCCGCCTATGCGGAAAATCATCCCGATGCCTGCGGATCGTGTTGCTCCCCTGACGATGTCCACGATGCGCGCCGCGTTGCCGAAGGTCTCGCTATCCCGTTTTACGTGGTCAATTTTGAAGATGCTTTTCAGCGTGAAGTCATCGATCGGTTCCGGGCCGATTATCTGGCCGGGAGAACGCCGAATCCTTGTGTGCTCTGCAATCAGATTCTTAAATTTGAATTATTGCTGAGGCGCGCCCGTGAATTGAACGCCGATTATCTGGCCACCGGTCACTATGCTCGTATCGACGGGGAAGGGGATAGACTGGCACTGCGTCGGGGGCTCGATGAGAACAAGGATCAGAGCTACTTTCTTTTCCCGATGACCCGTGAGCAGCTGCCCTTGGTGCTCTTCCCCCTTGGTACCATGACCAAGGCGGAGGTGCGGACTCATGCCGTTCGTTGCGGACTGCGCGTGGCGGAAAAGGCCGAGAGTCAGGATATCTGCTTTGTTCCGGATGGAGATTATGTGCGCTTTCTGGAAGAGCATGAGGATCTGTCACACCTGGGCGGGGATATTGTCCACGTGGATGGCACGATTGTGGGGCGGCATAACGGGTTTTATCGATACACCATCGGCCAACGGAAAGGGTTGGGGATCAGTTGGCGGGAACCGCTCCACGTGATCGGTATCGATGCCGCCCGGTGCCGGGTGATCGTTGGCGAACGTCGCTATCTTGACACCATGGCGTGCACGGTTGATCGTGTCAACTGGCTCATCGACGTACCACAAAAGACGTTGAGCTGTACCTGCCAGATTCGCTACCGCCATGCCGGCGTCGAGGCCGAGCTGATCCCCCTTGATGACGGTAAGGTCAAGGTTCACTTTGCTGTTGCCCAGCAGGGGGTCACCCCCGGTCAGGCCGCAGTTTTTTATGCCGATGATCGGGTCCTCGGCGGCGGGTGGATCGCGTGAGTCCGACGGTTGCCATCGCCACCCTCGGTTGTAAAACCAACCAGTTTGAATCCGCTGCGCTCGAAGAGCAGCTCCATGCCGCCGGTTATACGACCGTGCAATTTGAATCCGGGGCCGACCTGATGGTGGTCAATACCTGTACCGTTACCGCTGCGACCGACGCGCAGTCACGCAATCTGATTCGCCGCGCCCGGCGCCTCAATCCGGCGTGTCGCGTTGTCGTCACCGGTTGTTATGCGCAAATCAATCCGCAGGAACTGGCCGCGCTCCCTGGCGTCTCAGTCGTCCTTGGCAATGGAGAAAAAAACGCCTTCCTCGCTCATTTGCGCGTAGACCGACCGCACGTTGCGGTGTCCGATATTCGTGCCGTCGGCACCGCGCAACCCCTCGAAATATCGACTTTCGCCGATCGCAGCCGCGCCTTTGTCCAGATCCAGAACGGCTGTGATGCCTTCTGCTCTTATTGCATCATCCCTTATGCGCGCGGCGCCAGTCGTTCGGTTCCTGCTGATGACGTCGTCAGACAGGTGCGGACCCTGACCGCCAAAGGCTACCCCGAGATCGTCCTGACCGGGATTCATATCGGTGGCTATGGCGTTGATCTGACGGCGGATATGACCCTCGTTGAGCTGTTGAAACGTCTGCTTGATGAAACGGATGCGCGCCGCATTCGGCTCGGTTCAATCGAGCCAACAGAGATTTCTACCGCTTTGATCGATCTGGTCGCTGACTCTGCGGTGATTTGTCCACACTTCCATATCCCGTTGCAATCCGGGGATGATAACATTTTGCGGCGGATGAATCGCCATTATGACACCGGCAGATTTCGGGCGCTGATTACATCGATCCGGGAGCGGTTGCCGGACGCGGCCATTGGCCTCGATGTCATTAGCGGCTTCCCGGGGGAGACGGCGGCAGAACATCGCAACACCCTTGAGTTCATCGAAACGCTTGCCGTTTCACATCTGCACGTCTTTCCCTTCAGTCGTCGCCCCGGTACCCCGGCGGCACAGCTCCCCGCGCAACTTTCCGGGGCGGTCAAAAAGGAACGGGCCGCGCAACTGCGAGAGCTCGGCGACCGCTCCTGGCAGCGGTACGCTGCCCGTTTTGTCGGTGCGCAACTGGAAGTGGTCGTGGAAGGCGGCACTTTGCGCAAGGGGTTGTCGCGTAATTACCTGTCAGTGAGCGTTGCCGGTGGGGATGCGTCGGTTGGACGGGCGGTTATAGTTCGAATTGACGGGGTTGATGGAGAGCTGCTGCGCGGGACGCTGGTTGACTCGTAAACTCGTTGATTTGTCGGAAGACAAAACCGGCGGGTCTCGTGACTGCTTCAATTCAGCATTCCCCGTTCACTACGAAGATGCCGACAGGCACGGGGCGAAAAGAACAGCCCCGTTAGACGTGGCAGATGCGCATCGACCGTGTCCCTCGTACACCGTTCCTTGAATTTCTCACCCTGCGAACCCGACATGCTCCATGCAATGGCAGGCCCTTTTCTGCTTACTCTTTTGGGCCAGCAAAAGAGTGAGGCGGCTGCGGGCCGCGACCCGCGAAGTTGCTTTTCAGCTTTCATTGAAGATTGAAACATAAACCGGCGGGTTTCAATCTCCCCGCAATATGTTACGATACCACTCACGCATTTACCGAAAACCGAAATAAACTCCGCTAGTGATGTACCCATTGAATATATAACAATTTTAAGGAGAAGACGATGAGCAAGACAATCGGGATTTTGACGGGTGGGGGCGACTGCCCCGGCCTCAATGCGGTGATTCGCGGGGTGGTGCGTTCGGCAATCTTCACCCATGACTGGCGGGTCGTCGGGATTCGCGACGGCTTTGAAGGGTTGGTCGGTGAACTGCAAACGGTCGAACTGAACCTGCCGCAAATCGGTGGCATCTTGCCTCGCGGCGGGACGATTATCGGCACCTCCAATCGTGGCAACCCGTTCAGCTTTCCGGTTGAGCGAGACGGACAGATCGTTCAGGAAGATCTCTCCGACAGCGTGATCGCCAATTTTAAAAAAGCCGGGATTGATGCCCTGATTGCGGTCGGTGGCGATGGTACCCTGAAAATCGCCAATCAACTTTATGCCAAAGGATTGCCGGTGGTCGGGATTCCGAAGACGATCGATAATGATCTCTCCGCGACCGATGTCACCTTCGGCTACAATACCGCTGTCGAAGTGGTGATGGAGGCGCTTGATCGCCTGCATACGACGGCTGAAAGTCATCATCGTGCGCTGGTCGTCGAAGTCATGGGGCGCGATGCCGGCTGGATTGCACTGGAGGCGGGGATTGCCGGAGGGGCCGATGTGATCCTGATTCCGGAAATCCCGATCGATTTCTCTGCCGTCTGCGCCGCAATGCGGGCACGGCGGGAACGTGGCCGTCGCTTCTCAATCATCGTTGTCGCCGAAGGAGCGACTCCGCTTGCGGGAGAAAAAGTGGTCGTCAAGAGTGCCGCGGAGAATCTTGGCGTCGAACGGCTGGGCGGGATCGGCGCCTATGTGGCGCAGCAGGTTGGTCAGTGCATGGCGATGGAAACGCGCACCGTGGTGCTGGGACATTTACAGCGCGGCGGTTCACCGTCATCGTTCGATCGCATCCTCGGTTCACGCTTCGGGGTTTATGCGGTGGAAATGATCGCCGCACAGCAGTTCGGGCGGATGTGCGCCTTGCGCGGGAGAGATATCGTCTCGGTTTCCCTTGCAGCGGCGGTCGGTCAGCCTAATCAGGTCGATCCACGGGGTAATCTGGTCGCCACCGCCGAGCAACTGGGGATCAATCTCGGGCGTCAGAAAGTGCCCTGGTCGCCCGTTGCGGATTGACGGTCATCAGCAGCGCACCGCCGACGAGAAAAAAGCCGATAAGTGAAAAGATGGCCCAGCGGTTCGAACCGCTCAGGTCGATGATCAAAGCGAAGATCAGCGGCCCGAAGATCGACGCGAATTTGGAGCTGATGGCATAGAACCCGAAAAATTCGGCCTGTCGTCCGGGCGGTGTCATCGTTGCAAAGAATGAGCGACTGATCGCCTGGCTGCCGCCCAGCACCAGCGCGACCAAAAAGCCAAGGATCCAGAATTCTGTCGCGCTGCGCAGTACCGCCGCGTAACAACCGATCCCGGTAAAAATCACCAGGCTGAAGATAATTGTCCATTTGGAGCCGATTTTTGTCGCCAGCTTACCGAAGATTAATGAACCGGGCATGGCGACGAACTGAATCATCAGGAAACAGCCGAGGATCGTTCCGGTCGACAGTCCCAGCTCCTCGCGGGCAAAGATTGCCGATACCGCGATAATTGTCTGGATCCCGTCATTGTAGAGCAAAAAAGCCAGTAAAAAACGCAGTAAATCAGGATAACGGCGTAACTGACGGAAACTCTCGTGCCATCCCGGATGACTGTTTTTTTGCGCCCTGAGCGGGGGCTCGTCGATCAGGAGCAGGCAGGGCAGGGCAAAGATCAGCCACCACCCCCCGGTAAGCAGAAAACCGATCCGCGCCGCCAGTGCCGGATCACCAATCCCGAACCACTCTCCGCGTTGAATCAAAATGAATACCAGCAGCAGTGCCAGCCCTCCGCCCAGGTAGCCGCTGGCAAAACCGTAAGATGAGAGTCGGTTGATGTCCTTTTCCCCCGGAGCAACCAGCGTGGGGAGCAATGCGTTATAGAATATATTCCCCCCCGCAAAAGAGATGTTGCCGATAATAAAGAGGGCAGCGGCCAGCAAGTAGCTTCCCGGTCCGGTCATAAAGAGCGTTGCCGTTGCAATTGAGCCGCATACACAAAACAGACGGAGCAGGCGTACGCGGTAACCATGACGGTCCGCCAGCGCCCCGAGGGGCGCGGCGACCAGCGCCACAATAAGCATTGAAAGGGCTACGCTGTACCCCCAGAACGCTGTCGCCGGAATATTGATTTTCCCCGCAAGGGCGGCCCCCTCTTCAGGAACCAGAGAAGCAAAATAGACCGGCAGAACCGCCGCAAGGATTATCGTGGCAAAGGCCGAATTAGCCCAATCGTAGAGGCACCAGCTGATCCTCGCGCGGATTTGGCGGCGTTCCGCAGGGGGGCGTGTTTTCATTGTTGACTCGTGGCACAGGGGAGGGGGGCTGCTGCATAAAAAAATGACCCCGGGCGTAAGTAAAGGGGAGAACGCCGGGGTCGATTCAAGGATGTTGTAGATATAAAGGCTTGCATTTGCGGTTCATCCGCAGAATCTGTGGGTTACCTCCGGTTCAGGTAAACCACCAAGTGTATGATATAACGCCAGTTTTATG
>JARGFI010000012.1 GCA_029210745.1 Desulfuromonadales bacterium | reverse complement strand
ACAACAAATTCGACGTTTACATCAACATATTGTCGATTTTCAGAAATTTCTACAGACGTTACTTTTACGGATCCAGAAGCGGCAATGGCGGGGGGACAAAGGAGTAAATTCGACAACAAAAACATCAGAGAAAAAAGTAAATTTGTTGAGCTTTAATACTGTCCATTTGGCCCCTCCCTCTTTCTGAAAACAGTTTATTTCTGCGCAGCGACGAAAATTTCTATCATAAATCCAATGAGATGTATCTTCCCTCATACTACAAATGCACCCCAAAAAACAAGCAAATTTTACCCCCCTTCAACACCAACGATAGAGCTGTCCTCAATGTTCGAAGACGGCACCCAGCCAGGGAACTGCTGCCGCTGGACGGTGCGACGATGTCACCACAAAAAAAAATCGAAGAAAACAGACCATCAGTCATCCTCCCCGCACCGATGTGGGGACAAAGGTTGAAGGACCAATTATTCAGTCTGCATGAAGTGAGAGGGGCCCCCTCAAGCAACAGACGTAACGATCCAGCAGCGCCCTTGCGGTTCGGATTGTCTTCCCCCTGATCGGAGTGACGCACGTATCTTTCAACGGGCCGGGTTTGCCAGCTACGCTGGGCAAACAACCAAAAAAAAGCCCCTGTCCATTGACAGGGGCTTTTTTCTATTCACACAAACGCGGGTTTTACTAGTGGGCGCGCATCAGGCGTTGCTTCTTACGCAGACGACGTTGTGCTTCTTTTTCCTTACGCTTGCGCTTGACGCTGGGCTTCTCGTAAAACTTGCGTTGCTTCATTTCACGAAACAGGCCCTCCTGCTGTAGCTTGCGCTTGAGCACCTTGATGGCTTTCTCGACATTATTGTCGCGAACTTCAATTTCCACGGGTAAATCACCTCGCTCTCTGGTCTTTTTGGCTGTTTCAGCCCCGAGGAGCATGAAACAGCGTCGCATCATAGGGAAAACGTTCCGGAATTGCAAGTCTTATTTTATCGAGACGGCATCCTGAAAGTCGTGAAAAGCTGTACCCGCTTGCCCCCGTTGAGTAACGGCAATGCCTGGACAAACGGTAAACCGGTCGCATCGGCCAACTGTCGATGGGGCGTCAGCAGTGCGACCCGCCAAGCGGGAAAAACCCGTCGGCACACGTTGCCAAACTCGGCATAAAGAGGTGTCAATGTCTCCGGACGCTCCAGTCGCAAGCCGTAAGGCGGATTGGCGATCACCAGCCCGCAACCGACCGGGGCGACATCCCAATCGGCAATCGCGCGTTCGTGAAAAGTAACCGTTGCCGACAATCCGGCATGCTCTGCGTTAGCACGGGCAGCGGCCACCGCGGCAAGATCACGATCAGCACCGTGCAGAGCAACAGTCAATGGACGCTCACCACGCGCAGCTTCGGCAAGCAGTGATCGCCAAAGCCCTTCACGGTAGCGTGGCCAGTGCATGAAAGCAAAGGTGCGGGCCGCGCCCGGTGCCCGGTGCGCGGCGAGCAGCGCCGCTTCAAGGGGGAAAGAGCCCGAGCCGCAACAGGGGTCGACCAACGGCGTGGTGCCGTCCCAGCCCAGCAACTGGAGAATCCCCGCCGCCAATGTTTCGCGCAGCGGAGCGCGTACCGCTGCCTGGCGATAACCGCGCCGGTGGAGCAGGAGACCAGAGCTGTCGACCGAGAAGGTACAGCGGTCAGTGTCGATCCGCACCAGCACCTGCTGAGTGAAGGGGCCGCTTTCCGGGCGGCTCCGTCCCAACGCCCGATCGATGCCATCCATAACTGCGGTGGCCACCCGTTCACCGTGCCAAAGGCGCGAACGATGGCAGGTCACCAGCACCTTGACCGGCGTTGCCGGCTTGATAAAACGCCCCCACGGCAGGCGCGCGGAACGTTTAAAGAGTTCAGGAAAATCACTGCAACGCCCACTGCCGACGCGCACCGTCACCCGTCCGGCGCTGCGCAACCACAGATTGGCAAGGTAGATGTGCCGCAGGTCGCCACAGAATTCTACCCCGCCAGCGACGGTGCGGGGAAAATCAACGCCAAGGGCAGTGAGTTCCCGGGCGCAAACCTTTTCCAGCCCTGGGATCGTGGCGGCAAAGATGTCCAGTTGATCGTTTTTCATATGTTTCTCCGGAGCGCAACATAGCACGGTGTCAATCGTTTTGCACTCTGTTGAAAAAAACTGCTAAAATACACGGGGACAGACAACTCAAGATCATCACCATACCGTCAGACGGGAAAGATAACATGACACTCGACGAATTGAACATTGACTGGGCCTACCTGATTGAACGGGTCGAACAGCTCCTCGATATGGGGGAAGACTATCTCGGCGAAAAACTCGACGATAACGCATTCGATCCTGAGCTGTTTGCCGAAGTCCGCACCTTTCGCTGGCGTAGCGACGGTCACGGTGAACTGACACCGGTGCTCTATCCCGACATCCCGGTTTCGGACGCACTGTTCGGCATTACCCCCCAGCTTGAAGCACTGCGTCGCAACACCCGCCAGTTCCTCGGCGGATTTCCGGCCAACAACATTCTTTTGTGGGGCGATCGCGGAACCGGCAAGTCATCGGCGGTGAAAAGTCTGCTGGGTGAATTCGCCGCACACGGACTGCGGCTGATCGAAGTAACCGGCAATGGTCTGGCCCAGCTCCCCGCAATCGCCGCCCTGGTGCGCGAACAACCCTTTTTCTTTATTCTGTTCTGCGACGATCTCTCCTTCAATGCCGACGATTCGAGCTATCGCGAATTGAAATCTCTCCTTGAAGGGGGCGTCGAGACCCGCCCGGAGAACCTGCTGGTCTATGCCACCAGCAACCGTCGCCATCTGATTCCCGAACAGATGAGTGACAACCGTGGCGACAACGAAATTCACCCGGAGGAAGCCATTGCCGAGAAGCTCTCTCTGGTTGAGCGCTTTGGAATCGTCCTGCACTTGCCGCAGATCGATGAATCAACCTATCTGGACATTGTCCGGCAGGGGGTCAAGGCGTATGATCTTGCCCCGGACGCTGCACAACTCGATCAGGCAGCGCTGCTTTGGGCGCGCCAGCGGGGTGGACGATCAGGGCGCGTCGCCCGCCAGTTCATCGCCGATTTTGTCGGCGCCCTGCTTCTGACGACCCGTGCGGAGGACAACAACTGAAAAATTCCTCAAAGATTCCTTGCTTGACATGCAATTTGCGGATAATATGCGGACTGTTTATTTTGACGTGACAAATTCGTTTTACCGGGAGAGATCTAATGACATCGCGTTGGCTGCTGATTCTGTTTTTGCTGCTCATAACCCCTGCGTTCGTTTATGCTCGCTGGATTGAAGATAAAGTCATGATGCCGGTGGAGGCCACCGGCCCGGTGGAGTTCAGTCACAACCTTCACTTTGAAACGAAGGACGTCGGCAGAAACTGCCCCTCCTGCCACAATGATGTATTCAATATCGTCGTCAGCAAGAACCCCGTGTTCACCATGAGCGACATGGCTGACGGCAAGTCGTGCGGCGTTTGTCACAACGGAACCAGGGCCTTCGCTGTCGACGGTGATTGCACGACGTGTCATAAAACCCGCGACATCGCCATGCAGGTTGCGGCAACCGGGATCGTCATGTTCAGTCACGAAGTACATCTGGGCATGTTTGGCTGTACCGAGTGTCACCCCGACCTGTTCAAACCGCAGCAGGGAGCTAACACCACCACCATGAAAGCGATGGAGGGGGGTGCGTCGTGCGGCGCCTGTCATGATGGCAGCACCGCCTTCGGGGTCAAGTCCGATTGCACCACCTGCCACCCGACCCGCGATATTACCTTCAATGTCGCCGCTACCGGTCCGGTCGGCTTCAGCCACGATATTCATACCGGCATGTACGGCTGCGGCGCATGCCACCCCAAGGTGTTTATCCCCCAGGCGGGTCAAAACACCAAAACGATGAAACAGATGAACAAAGGCGCATCGTGCGGCGCCTGTCATGATGGCAGCACCGCCTTCGGGGTCAAGTCCGATTGCACCACCTGCCACCCGACCCGCAATATTACCTTCAATGTCGCCGCTACCGGTCCGGTCGGCTTCAGCCACGACGTCCACACCGGCATGTACGGTTGTGGTGAATGTCATCCAGGACTCTTTGTGCCCAAAGCGGGGATGAACACCAAAACCATGGCACAGATGAACGATGGTGAATCGTGCGGAGCCTGTCACGACGGCAGCACCGCCTTCGGGGTCGAATCAGATTGCACCAGTTGCCACCCGACTAAAGAAATTGTCTTTCCGGTCAAGGCCACCGGGCCGGTGACCTTCAGTCACGATGTTCACACCGGCATGTATGGCTGCGGCGATTGCCATACTGGCCTGTTCCTGCCGCAGGAAGGGAAGAATCCGGCTTCGATGAGTGACATGGAGGGGGGCGCATCGTGCGGGGCCTGTCATGATGGTGACACCGCCTTTGCCGTGAAAACGGATTGCACCAGTTGCCACCCGACCCGCGACGTCACCTTCCCCGAAGACAGTACCGGCAATGTGACCTTCAGTCACGACGTGCATACCGGCATGTACAGTTGCAGCGAATGTCACCCTGATCTGTTTGTGCCGCAAGCGGGTGAAAATATCGTTGGCATGGACGCCATGGGGAACGGGAAATCGTGCGGCGCGTGCCACGACGGCAACACGGCCTTCAGCGTCGCAGAAGCCTGCGACAGCTGTCATCAAATGTAGCCTGAACAAGGTGCATGAATGGATTTAAGGAAGTACTTTAAGGCGGAACAGAAGGTGCTGCTACGCCATCTCGGCGAAGGCGTGGTTGAGGGCAGTTTTGCCGCGTTGACCGCCTACGTCGTGAGCTTTTCGGGGATGCGCCTGTCCCTGCGTCTGCCTTACGGCAATCGCGAGGGAGAAGGGTACCCGTTTACACCGGCGATGTCCTTTGAAGTACTGACCGACGCCATCACCATGGGGATCCGCGTCACCGGGACTTTCATCAAAACTGAAAATCACGACACATTGCTGATCGAGTTGAACCGCGACTTTCAGGCTTTCCAGCGGCGCACCCATGGACGTAAAGACGTCACCGTCGGGGTACGCTACACAAAAGGACAGGGGACCCTCCGTACATTTCACGAGCAGTGGTTGAAAAACGTCGACATTCTCGACAAAACCGCCCGTGAAAAACTTCCCGCTTTCCCCGATTGCGCTGTCAATCTCAGCCGGGGGGGGATCCGTTTTGCAATCAAAAAGCCGATTACCGTTGCCAATCTCTGCGTCCTCATCCTTGACCTTAAAGATGATGGCAAGCCACTGTGCACATTGGCTGAAGTCGTCTGGCAATCGACGCAGGATACCCCCCAGTACCGGGAGGTCGGGATGCAGTTTTTAAATATCCTCGAACGGGATCAAAAAAGGATTGAAAATTTCCTGAAAACCGCTGTGCCATCCTGACACCGGTGGCCCGACTCACCTGCCGCAGAAGTGTCTAAGGCGCACCGGAATCCTGCACCAACGCTTCCACCTCAAGCTTCACATCATCGATGTTGACCTGCACGACTTTTCCAGCGGCACGCTCACAACGCACCAGCCCTTCCTCGACCCACTCCATCAGCAACGCTTTCTGAATCCCGTATTTGGCAGCGGCGGCGTCAGGTTCATACCAGGTTTTGAGCAGCGACATAGAGCACCTCCCTTGCGGAACATCGATTTACGCACCGTTCACTCTTCCAGTATACCCGATAAATCGTGCATTCTCAGCGCTGCTCAATACGAATATCATCGTAGCGGGCAACCGCCCTTTCTCCGGTATTATCGGTATCGGTCATCAGTGCAATCGCCCCGACCTCCGGGGGCTCTTCGCCGAAGATGCGCCGGTAATCCGCATAGACATCGACCCGCTCGGTAATCCACTCGCCGACCCGCGCTGCGCCGCTCTCAACCGCGATCATCATGGCATTACGCGTAAAACTGTTCGGTAGCGTTTCCCCCTGCGGCAGTTTGTTCGCCCAAATATAGTTGATGGTGCGCGTCCTGGGGAAAAACCAGTGGGGGAAAACAACATAAATCCGCGCGGCATAATCATCGCCGCTCTGGCGCGTCGCGTCTCCGCTACGAATAATGTTATCGACTTTCCAGCGCCAGGTGAGAACCGGGTAGTCCTGCAGGCGATATGTTTTCTTCAGCGCCAGCCCCGAAGCCGTCCCGTGACTGACGGCACGTAACACCTTGCCCCCACCTTCGGTCACAACGGTATAAATCGTCTCCCCCTTGAAGCGGGTTTCCTCCCAGGCAGAATCCAGCCCGTGTTCGAAGTCATCGACAACGATTGAACCAGCTCCCAGGACCGGGACGGCGGAAAAACTGATCAACATAATAAAAAGCAATAAACGTATAAGCATGAGAACTCCCAATCGTCGAGTCGCGCCAGGCCGACGTCACTTTCCGCGCCGTTTTCCCGGCCAGTCGTTAACGCTTTCCTCCAGCCGTGACCAGATGCCGCACAACAGATCGAGTTCATCGGCGTTGAGTCTGGCCCGCTGATGGATGCGCCGCAACGGGTTCATCAGCGCCTCCGGGCGCTGCCGGTTAAGGTAAGCGGTGCGATCGAGGACCTCCGCCATCGTCGTAAAGAGGCGTTCGTAATCTCCCTGCAACGGTGGAACCGCTTCCGTTGCAGCCACTGCCGACCCCAGCCGTTGCCGGGTCAATTCGTAGAGGAAGACCACCACCGCCTGAGCCAGATTGAGGGAACCGTCGACGGACGTTTCGATCGCCGCGGCGTGACTGCACATCACCACCTCTTCCGTCGTCAGACCGCTCTGCTCGCGCCCGAAAACCAGGCCGATGCGGGCGGATTTCCCGGCGCAAGCTTCCGCTGCGGCAGGCAATGATTGCAACGCGTTCCGGCAGCAACCTTCCCGGCGCGTTGCCGCGATGGTGTAATGACAGTCAGCGATGGCGTCGCCAAGGGTGGAATAGATCGCCGCTGCATTGAGTAACGGCGCGGCAAAGACCGCCAGCCGCGTCGCCTCCTCGGCAAGATGATCGCAAACGGGATTGACCAGCCGCAGCTCAGCGACCCCGAAATTGGCCATGGCGCGGCAGACGGAACCGATATTGCCCGGCTGCTTCGGTTCGACGAGAATGATGACAAAATTATTCATTAGCTGCTTTCGACTGCACGGCAGTTTACCGGGTGACACGTTGCACGAATGAAAAAGGCGAGGCCCCACCAGGGCCCCGCCTTTTCGTCAAAAAGCATCGAACCTTACATCACCTTCAACAATTCGACATCAAACACCAGCACAGCATTCGGACCGATTGCCGGGGGCGCACCGCGCTCGCCATAGGCAAGTTCAGCAGGGATGACCAGCTGCCACTTGGCACCTTCCGCCATCAACTGCAACGCCTCGGTCCATCCCTTGATCACGCCACCGACCGGAAAGGTCACCGGCTCGCCACGCTTGTAGGAACTGTCAAACTCGGTGCCGTCGATCAGCGTCCCGCGATAATGGACACTGACTTCACTCTCAGCCGTCGGCTTTTTTCCGCTACCCGCGGTAAGGACTTTGTACTGCAAGCCGCTCGCCAGCGTCGTCACGCCCTCTTTTTTACCATTCTCCGCCAGAAAAGCGGCACCTTTGGCCTTGTTTTCGCTTAAATCTTTCTGCGTTTGCGCTTCGCGCCTGGCCATCAGATCCTGCTGAAATTCGGTCACTGCCGCTTGCAGTTCTTCGTCGGACAGTCGCTGTTTTGCACCACTAAGAGCATCCTTGATGCCGGTGGCCAGAATCTCCGGGTCGGCGTCAACCCCCTGGGTCGAAAAATCACGACCGATGCCAAGACCGATTGCGTAACTGACTTTGGCTTTAAGGGTATCAAGTTTAATTTCCGTTGCTTTCTTATCTTCGGCCACGCAGGCCACGACGGTCAACATAATCACCGTCAGGGCAAGCGCCCAGATTTTGCGTTTCATCGGGATGGATCCTTTCTGTTCATGAAAATACGGCGTCCCGCCCACCGGTGCACCGTTATGAGTCTCTGTTTATATCAAGCGTTACCGGCAGGGTCAAGAACAAGTAGCTGCTCAGTCCGGCAACAGCCATTAGCGCAAGCAGAAAGATCGTCCAGCCGGCGTAATGATAAACATAGCCAGGCAGCCACGAACCAACCACTCCGCCCCCGTAGTAAAAGGCGACGTAAAGTCCATTGACAATGCCCTTATGGTCGTCAGCGCGGCGATTCAGCCAGCCGGACGCGGTGGCGTGGGTGAGAAACATCGCCCCGCAGAAGACAAACATGCTGATAAAAAGAAGGGCAATATTGGTCGTCACCATTCCGGCCAATGCCAGCGCCATTCCGCCAAGACCAATGGCCATGGTGGGAATCTCTCCGCCCAAAAAAGTGCGGATGTAGACGGCGTTGAGGGACATGACGATCCCCATGATATAGCCGACATAAATCAGACCGATGCGGAATTCACTGGCATCGGAACTGATTTCGAGCAGACGAAACGGAATAAAATTCATGATCGCGGCAAAAACCAGAAACATGCAGAAAATCGCCAGATAGGTCCGCCGCCGCACCGGCTCTCGTAATACCTCCAGCACCAGTCGCGGGGCGGGACGTAGCGTCGTCAATGCCTGCTGAGCGGGCAGGTGCAACAGCAGAACAAAACAGACGACCAGACTGAAGGCCAGAACCAGAAAAGAAAAGCGCCAGCCAAAGAGTGTGGCAATCAGCCCCGAACCGGAACGACCAAGGAACCCGCCGAGAATCGTTGCTGCGATATAGGCCGCCATTCGCCGCTGCACCGTCGCGGCGGAACTGTCGCGCGAAACATAGGTCATTAACGCCGTCAACAGGGCGGGAATCAACAACCCCTGAAAGAGACGCAGGGCGATCAGCAAGGCAAAGGTCGGCGCAAAATAAAAAGCCACCTCTGATAATGTCAGCAACGCCACCGCCCCGAGGAGTACCGTGCGCGGCGCCAGAACTTCGAGGATATACCCGTAAAACAGAGGTGCCAGCGCCAGCGGCAAAAAGGTCACCGAAGTAAGCGTTGCCGCAACGGTCGGGGTTACCCCGAACGCCGCAACGATGGCGGGAAGCAACGGTTGTGGCGCATAGAGCGCCGAGATCGTGAGCACGGTGGTCAGGCCGAGGATCAGGTTGGTCAGCATCAGCGGCTCCGCCGCAGGCGACGCACCCGCGCAACGATCGGCGGATGGGAAGAGTAGAACCAGGCGTAGCAGGGATGGGGATGCAGGTTGGCAAGATTCTCCGCCGAAAGTTTTATCAACCCGCTCGCCAGCGCTTCACCGTCGCCGAGCAACGCACAGGCGAAATCGTCCGCCTGTTTTTCATCACGACGGGAACGCCAGCTGCTCACCGGGGTGAACGGAAACGCCAGCAGACCGGCGACAAAGAGCAGGATCACGACCTGAAGATAAAACGAACCGCCATCGAGACCGAGCAGCTCCGGCAACCGCCCCCAGTCCAGCAACCGATAGCCCGCATAACAGACGATCAACGCGAGCAGTTCCGTCCAGAGCAGGCGTTTGAAGATATGTTTCTTCTTCCAGTGTCCGACCTCATGCGCCAACACCGCCAGAATTTCCGCATCGTCCAGCTGCTCAAGCAGGGTATCGAAGAGCACGATCCGTTTCACCTTGCCGATCCCGGTAAAATAGGCGTTCGAGTGGCGGCTGCGCCGCGAGGCATCGACCTGACTGACCCGCTCAACCTGTAGCCCGGCACGGGTCATGAGCGCGTTGATGGCAACCTCCAGGTCGCCGCGCGTCACCGGTTTGAATTTGAAAAAGAGCGGTTCAATCAACCACGGCGACAGGTACATCAGCAGCAGCATCGTCACGGCGAACAGCCCCCACACCCACAGCCACCAATACAGCGGACTCCAGCGGATCAGGGCCAGCGCTCCGCCGCTGAGCAGGGCGAGCAACACCAGCCCAAGCAGCAGCGACTTGACAAAATCACTGCACCATAAGCGCAAGGTGGTGGTGTTGAACCCGAAGCGTGCCTCGACGCCGAAGGTCTTCCACAAGCTGAACGGAATCCCGAGCAGCGTCGTCGCCAGCACCAGCCCGGTCACGAAGAGCACCCCGTCGACAACAAAGGAACCGCTGACGCCGACGATCAGCCGGTCGTAGCGGGGCAACAGTCCGGCGAAGATGAAGAGAGCGAGCACCGCCTTGCCGAACAGCTCCTCGCTCAGGGCAACCCGCCCCTTTGCCAGCGCGTAATCGACTGCCCGACCGAGATGATCTTGATCAAGGGTTCCCGCAAACTCGGGAGGAATGGTTCGACCATGGCGCTGCTGATGACGCAGATTGAGCTGCTCAAGGAGGATCTCGCAGCCACTGATGGCAACAAAAAGTATGATCAGAATCGTTAACATGACCGGCATCTTAGCTGATTCACTGGCATGGGTCGAGAGCAAACAGGCCATCAGGCGCTATTGGCAAGCTATTCAAATCCCCTCACCTCGCCCCACGAAAATCACTTTGTGTTCTGGTGGTGAAAACCCGGCATTCATCGTCAGAACTGCTTTTCGTCAGCGTCGCCAGAAATTCCAGCAGCATCCGGTTAAACGCCTCCGGTTCCTCCAGATTGGCCAGATGCCCCGCGCCAGAGACGATCCTCAGCTCGGCATTCGGCAGCCGTTCCGCGATCGCCCGGCTATGTTCCGCCGGAATCGCTCGATCCTGCTCCGCACCGATCACCAGCGCGGGAGCCGTGAAGGTCGCCAGCAGTTCGGTGTAATCCTTGCGATCACGCATCGCCAGCAACCCCTCGATCACCCCTTCCGGCGTCGCACTGCGCATCCAGCCCACGACCTGCGCCACCAGTGCGGGGCGCTCCTGGGCGCTACGCTCGGCAAAGAGAATCTCCGCAAAAACCTCCGCCACCGCCGCAACCCGCCCGGCACGTGCTTCCGCCGCCAGTGCGGTGCGTTTAGCTTTTCCCGCTTCATCATCGGCTGCTGCCCGCGTCACCACGAAGATCGCCGCACTGACCCGCTGCGGGTAGCGTTCGAGCAGATTTTGCAGAATGTAGCCACCCATCGACATGCCGATCACCACCGCCTGCTCAACGCCTTCGCGGTCAAGCCGCGCGACCAAATAATCGGCGTAATCATCCAGACCGTTCGGCAGTGGCCGTGCCGGTTCTGTACCAAAACCGGGCAGATCGGGGGTCAGCACCCGATACCCGGCGGCGGTCAAGGCCTTTTCCTGTTGCGCCCACATCGCAGCGCAGAGCGGAAAACCATGAATCATCAGCATCGTTTTCATTGTCGGAGCTCCTTTTGCGTCTGTTTTTTTTTGCGTGAGTCTACCACAAAAACCAGGAATTTCCCCCTTGCTTCTGCTATAAATGACCCAACCCGTCACGAGGATCACACTGATGACCGCAACCGCCGCAACCATCCCCGATCTTTCCACCCGCCTGCGCGTCGGCTTGCGGTCGGGCGTGCTCACCACCTGGAAACTGGTGAAATACGTCATCCCCCTCTACGTGGTGGTCGAACTGCTCAAAGGTACCGACTTCCTTGCCACCCTCGGCGGCCTGTTCGCCCCGGCAATGCACCTCTTCGGACTCCCCGGCGCAGCGGCGTTTGCCTTTCTCGCCGCCTGGACCCTCAACCTCTACGCCGCCATCGCCATCCTCGTCCCGCTCGAACTCAGTCCCTGGCAGATCACCCAATGTGGCCTGATGATGGGGATCGCGCATAACCTGCTGCTGGAGGGGGGCGTCCTCAAAAGCACCGGCGCCCGCGCCGGACTCCTCACCCTCGCCCGCTTCGTCATCGCCATTATCGCCGGACTTCTCTTCCGCCTGCTGTCAAGCGGGGGGGCGTAATGGAAGCGTTTCTGGTTGCGCTCGGCGCGGCACTGTTGCTGGCCGGAAAGCTGGCCCTGATCATCATCCCGCTGGTCACGCTCTTCGAGGTGATGCGCTATCTCCCCTTTTTCCGCCGCGCCGGCAAGCTCAGCGATCCACTGATGCACGGCATGGGACTCAGCCGTGACGCCGCCCTGCCACTCTTCACCGGCATCTTCCTCGGCATCGCCTACGGCGCGGGGATTATCATCCGCGTCGCCCAGGAAAAACAGCTCCCCAAACGCGAACTCTTCCTGATGGGCTTGTTTCTCGCCACCTGTCACGCGGTGATCGAAGACACCTTGATCTTCGTCGCCATCGGTGGCAACGGCTGGCAGATGCTCGGCATCCGGGTCCTGCTGGCGGTCGGTTTTACCGGGGTGCTGGCGCATTATTGGCGAAAAACCTCGCGGCGTGAAGACAGCAACCACCCGGGCCCGGACAGATGAACCTTCTGCGCTGTTCCGGGTAGAGAGAGGACTGCGTGGGCGTAAGGTCGGGCTTCCAGGATGGCAACTTTGGGCTATCTTGACAACTTGCGAGACTGACCCTACTGTCTTTCTATGTTTCTTGGTACTTGAAAAATTCGCCTGATTGGGACAGACTCTATGCAGGATGTCCCCCCGGATGATCACGAATTCAATTTTTCAGGAGATGCACTCATGAAAACAGAAGACTTGTTACGAGAAATTGAGTCCCTCCCCGTGGAGGAGCGGGCGCGGGTAGCTGATACGGTTCTTAAAAGTTTAAACCCAATTGAGTCAGAAATCGACAAGAAGTGGGCTGAAGTGGCCAAACGAAGACTGGCCGAGATTGAATCTGGTGCCGTGAAGTCGATACCAGGGGAAGATGTTTTTGGTCAAATCTGGAAACGCTTTTCATAATGAAGTACTTTTTTCACCCAGAAGTCCAAAAGGAGTTCGGACTCGCCATCGATTATTACGAGGAACGAGAAAAGACACTTGGGCATCAATTTGCGGTGGAGGTGTATACTGCCATAGAACGGTCTGCAGCGCATCCGGGAATGGGACCCCTTATCGAAGAAGGCGTTCGCCGCTGTCTCGTTCGACGTTTTCCGTATGGCATTGTGTACCATCATAACGAGGCAAACGATGAGTTGATAATCCTTGCCGTTATGCACCTTCATCGGGAGCCGTGCTATTGGATTCACAGAAATCAATGCCGGGACTAAACTGTTACGTGAGATTCACTGGGGAGGTTTTTTGTTGATATTTTTCTTGAGTGACGGGCGGGAATGGATTAGGGTGTGTGAACTTTAACAGGTTGAGGGTTTGAAATGGGTTGGGATTTGGAGGAAAGATTGAAGCCGTGCTTACTGTTGATGACAGTGGTGCGGCTTTTTTGTTGGCTCTAAATGTCAAAATATCAGCTACGCTTGTGTCTCGGTTTGTTTTGGATGGGCGGAGAGTTAAATAAAATTTATCCACCGGACTCAACTCAGCCTCCTCACACACCTCCGCCCAATGATCACGGATGGCCGTCTCGATCCGCTCAATCACATCGACCGCTGCCTGTTGTGAAAGTAAAAAGTGATGCGCGGTCGCAAGGCAGGTTTTGAGCTGACTGAAGCGGTTTTCGCCGGTGATGAGCATGGCCTGAGTCGCTTCATTGCCGCTGCGACTTTGCGGACAAATATCATAGGCCGGCGTCAAGGTCAGCTCTTTCCCATTCCAAAAAGCGGCGTGATTGCGGGCGTGATCATCGGTATTGCCGCACAGGACATTAAAAACCAGCCGACCATACAGCTCCTTGAGGGTGTCCCTCGGGTCGGTAAAACGATGGCGAATAATTTCCGCAAGCTCTTCGTAGCTGGCATAACGCGCCGTCATCTCACTGAGGCCGAAGAGGGTCAGGGCGGAGACCATCGCTTTGCGCGCCCATCCAAAATCGAGCGCAATACGGTCGAAGCGCTCAATCAACAGAACATCTTTACCGGCCGCCTTGACCAGCTTGACGGCAGCTACCTCCAGCCCGGCAAGGGCCGCCAGGCGCATGGCAACGTATTCGGCTTTGACGACGCTGTAGAGATCGTTGCCGGACGAAAATTTCGCGATGTATTTGTTGCCCCGCTCTTCGATCAGCGCCTTGGGACGGGCACCGCCGATGGAACTGCCATGGAAGAGCGCCTGATCCAGCTCGGCGGTTAATGGCACCCCCTGCTCGACCCGCTCGACCGATGCCAGCAACTCTTCCAGGCTGGCGTTATTGGGAGTTCTTGGGATAAATTCTGTCGCTGAGCGCTGAAAATCGAGCGCGCCGATTCGATCAGACCCCGATTCCAGGAGATAGGTAAGTTCATCCAGTCGCGCGGTATCGACATCACGACCTTTAAGTCCGAATTGCCTGTTGAGGATCACGCGGCGCCCCCAGGCATCGGGCGCGGCATCCCGAATGCAATTGGGTATCCCCAGGTCGCCTTGCAAAGGCAAAATCCCGGCACGTAGCGGTAATTCCGGCGCATAAATCGCAATAGCCGGATTCTTGGCGTCAGTCCGATCAAGATAGCTTTTGCCGTAGTTGAAATGGATCGTGCCGTTATCTGCGTCAAGTTTGCCGGCGACCACCGGTTGCGTTTCTCCGGGAAGCCAGATCCAGACAAAGGCTTCTCTCGGTTCAGAAGTCATCATCCACCGCCCTGATCTTATTTATGATCCGTTTCGGGAGAAGAGCGATTTTGCCTTGCGTCAGTTCAATGCGGGGTGCGAGTGCCCGGCTGTCCTGCTCAAACAGAGGAACGCCAACGAGGGCGGCGACTTCGAAGACGAGCCCGATGGACGGTGACATTTCACCGGCCTCGATCTTCTGCAGGGTCGCCCGGGAAATACCGGCTCTGACTGCAAGATTTTGCTCAGACCATTGGCGCTCTTTGCGCCCGAGCTTGATCTGTTGGCCGAGCAACAAGGCGGCTTCTTTCGCGTATTTTGAATAGGTTCTTTGTTTTGCCATAACCAACCAGGAGATGAAACGACAAAAATAATAGTCATAAAGATAACCAGTGGACACTATATTGGTCGTTTAGCTGGGTTGCAAGAAATAATTAATAGTTGGCCAAAATAATATCCACAAGCTTATCTAATGACCATTATGTTGGGAAGAGGGTTTATTGGAATCGTATTGAAATCCATCAATCTCAATACTCACTATCAACTGAAAATCGCCACAAAAAGCTTATGACTTAACGGTGACAACAATGCTTCACAGGTTAAAGAAAAAAGCACCACACATTGTGTGGTGCTTTTGTGATTGTGACGCGCGGTTTTCAACGCCTTTGCATCACGACTTTAAGCGAAGTAACGCTTCAGTAACCCGGCGAACGCCTGACCGTGACGGGCTTCATCCTTGCACATCTCGTGAACAGTGTCGTGGATCGCATCGTATCCCAGCTCTTTGGCGCGGGTCGCGATCTTCTTCTTGCCGGCGCAGGCGCCGTTCTCGGCCTCGACCCGCAATTGGAGGTTCTTTTTGGTGTCGGCGTGAACCACCTCGCCGAGCAACTCGGCGAACCGGGCGGCATGGTCGGCTTCTTCGAAGGCGATACGTTTGTACGCCTCGGCGATCTCGGGATAGCCCTCGCGGTCGGCCTGACGACTCATTGCCAGATACATGCCGATTTCGGTGCACTCACCGGTGAAATTGGCGCGCAGCCCGTCAAGGACCTCGGCATCGACATCCTTGGCAACGCCGACACGGTGCTCATCCGCCCACGCCAGTTCACCACATTGCTCTTCAAATTTATCGGGACCGACACCGCACTGCGGGCAGGCTGCCGGGGGAGCATCACCTTCATGAACATAACCACAAACCGTACAAACAAATTTTTTCATCATAATCTCCTTGGAATTGATTGAGAATGGACCAAACTGGGGATTATTATACTGAAAAAAAAATGACTGTCAAGATAATTGATGACTATTTTTGTTATTTTTAAGCAACCCGACCGCTGAATAAATATTCTCCCCACCCGACCGCTTAATTGTGGTAAAAAAACCAGAACCAACGTGATCTCAGACAGAACCACCGGAAAATACGCCATGATCCCTCTCGACACCCTGCTGGCCTTCTTCTGTGCCGCCCTCATTCTCTGCCTTGCTCCGGGCCCGGATAATCTTTTTGTCCTGACGCAGTCGGCCCTAAGCGGACGCGCGGCAGGCGTGAGCGTCACCCTTGGTCTGTGCACCGGGCTGATCGGGCACACCATTGCCGTAACCTGCGGCGTCGCGGCACTGATCCAGACTTCCGCGACGGCATTTACCGTACTCAAATTATGCGGGGCCATCTATCTGCTCTATCTGGCCTGGCAGGCATGGCGCGCACCGAGTACTGAATTGAAGTCGGTCGGTAATGGCGACAGGACTTTCTCTCACCTTTACCGCCGTGGCATCCTCATGAACATCACCAATCCCAAGGTGTCGATTTTCTTCCTGGCATTTCTGCCCCAGTTTACTGATCCAGCCAGAGGCTCCGTTGCGTTCCAGCTTGCCCTGCTCGGCGTAATTTTCATTGTGGCAACCATCCTGGTCTTCGGTAGCGTTGCGCTGCTGGCTGGCTCCCTGAGGCGCTGGCTGAAACGTTCATCCGGCGCGCAAACCGTGATGAATCGCATCGCCGGAACCGTCTTTGGTGGACTGGCAGTGAAGCTGGCATTGACGAAGCAATAAATAAAGGGGGACCGGAAAACCGGTCCCCGGCAACGAGGGAGTCGCTAACATGACATCGGCGGACGCACGCGGGCGGAGATCCGCGCAGGCCCGTAACACAGCATTAAACTGCAATTGCAAATGGTTGACACCGACGACAAGCGCCGGGTCAATTTAATCTCTGCCGTTTTTATCAGGCAAAACCTAATCGAGTCGTTTGCGTAAAAATGTCGGAATATCGTACTCCTGTTCTTCACTGAAATTTATGCGAGGTCGCGGATTTTGCCGTTGACGATCACGGATGAATGTCGGCGTGTCGTGATCGACCTTCGGCGGCGTAAAGACATGAACCTTCTTCAGGTCCTCCGTGTGCCGCTGCTGCTGGTCGAATGCCTGCCCGAAGCCGGTCGCAATCGCCGTAACCTTGATCTGATCGCCCAGACTTTCATTAATGACCAGGCCGATAATGATGTTGGCATCCTCATGCACCTTTTCATGAATGATGCGTGATGCTTCATCGAACTCTTCCATCGTCATATTTGACGATCCGGAGATATTCACCAGCACCCCTTTGGCTCCGGAAATATCGATCTCTTCGAGAAGTGGGCTGCTGATAGCCTGATTGGCCGCGATGGCGGCGCGTTTTTCACCTTCGGCGACACCGATCCCCATCATCGCCATACCACGTTCGCTCATGATCGCCTTGACATCGGCGAAGTCGACATTGATCAGACCGCTGGTCGTGATCAGGTCGGAGATGCCTTGTACGGCCTGACGCAGAACATCGTCGGCCGGCTTGAACGCATCAAGGATACTGGTGTTTTTTCCGGCCAGTCCAAGGAGTCGATCGTTCGGTACCACGATCAGCGAATCGACCACATCTTTCAGGTCGGCCGCGCCCTGTTCCGCCTTTTTGGTGCGCATTTTCCCCTCGCGCGAGAACGGCTTGGTCACCACACCAACCGTCAATGCACCGAGTTCCTTGGCCACTTCGGCAATCACCGGAGCGGCACCGGTGCCGGTGCCGCCGCCGAGTCCGGCGGCGATAAAAACCATGTCGGCGCCGGCGAGGACTTCGGCAATCCGCTCACGATCTTCGAGTGCCGCCTTGCAGCCGATTTCGGGATTAGCACCCGCCCCGAGACCTTTGGTCAGCTGCCCGCCAAGTTGCATCTTCATCGGTGCCAGATTGGCCCTGAGCGCCTGAGCATCGGTGTTGGCGTTAATAAACTCGACGCCCGTAATCTCTGCCCGGATCATTGTGTTGACCGCATTCCCGCCACCGCCACCCACGCCGATTACCTTGATTTTTGCTCCCTGATCGATACTTTCATCAAACTCGAACATGACTCCCCCTTTCGCTTTGGTCGACAAGTTCTCCGCAAGTCAACCGGTTAATTCGTGATGGCGTCGCCATCTCATTCTTTTTTGCGAGTGCATCAATTCGTGAGCTAAATTTAAAAAAATTCGCCAAACCACTCTTTCATCCGTCGCGAAATCTTGTCGAACAGCTGTTCATTGCCGATGTTAAAATTACGCAGTTGTAAATTGCGGCTGCCATACTTCACCAGCCCCACCCCGGTGGCAAAGGCCGGTGAATTGACCACATCGATCAACCCGCTAATTTCACGCGGCAGCCCGCGTCGAACCGGCAGATTAAAAATCTGTTCGGCCAGTTCCGGCATCCCCGGTAAAATTGAACTGCCCCCGGTCAGCACCACGCCTGAAGCGATCAGATCTTCATATCCGCTCTTGATGATTTCGCGATTCACCAGCGAGAAAATCTCCTCAACACGCGGTTCCAGGATTTCCGCCAGCAACTGGCGCGACAGAATGCGCGGTTCACGTCCGCCGACCGACTGCACTTCAATCGTCTCATCCTTGCCGACCATGGAAATCAGGCAACATCCTGATTCGCGCTTGATTTTCTCGGCTTCCGCACTGGGGGTCCGCAGCCCGACTGCAATGTCATTGGTCAGATGGTTTCCGCCAAGGGACAACACTGCGGTATGCTTGATCGCGCCATCGATATAGATGGCAATATCGGAGGTTCCGCCACCGATATCGACCACCGCCACCCCGAGCTCTTTTTCGTCTGCCGACAGCACCGCTTCGGCCGAGGCCAGTTGCTCCAGAACGATATCGGCCACTTCGACCCGCGCCCGCTGACAGCTTTTGACGATGTTCTGGGCACTGGCAACGGCGCCGGTAACGATATGAACCTTCGCCTCCAGCCGCACCCCACTCATGCCGAGCGGCTCCTTGATCCCGTCCTGATCGTCAATAATGAATTCCTGCGGCAGAATATGCAGCACCTCGCGGTCCATCGGGATCGCAATGGCCTTGGCGGCATCGATCACGCGGGTGATATCTTCCTTGCTCACCTCACGGTTCTTGATCGCGATCACCCCCTGCGAGTTGACCCCCTTGATATGTCCCCCGGCGATTCCGGCGAAGACCGACTTGATCTCACATCCGGCCATCAGTTCGGCTTCCTGCAAGGCTTTTTGAATCGCCTCGACGGTGCTCTCGATATTGATCACCACCCCTTTGCGCAGCCCCTTGGACGGACTGGTGCCGATCCCGACAATATCGAGCCCTTCATCTGTCAGACTCCCGACGATTGCGCAAATCTTGGTCGTACCGATGTCGAGACCGACAATCAAACTTTCTTTTTTTGTACTCATATCTTGCCCCTTCCTCGCAGGCTAACTGTTGACTTGACCTGAGCTTTTCGCAACCTTGACGATAACCCGGTCAGCCACATTCAGGTCGATTGATCTTAATCCTGTCAGTCGTGTACGGAGTCGATCAAAAACCCGTTCCAGACGATCAAGCTTTTCATCATAACCATCGTGTCCCATTTTGATCGGAACCCCCCCGACCAGAGTGTAAAGTTCAACGCCACGCTCGCCGCTGACACGAAATTCCGATACATCGTCAAGCGTAAATACATCGCGCTGGACAAGCGCCCGGACCAGACGAATCGCACTGGCAATCATCTGCTCTGCTTCATGCGGATTATTCAACAGAAAATCGCGATCAATTCCGGTGATTACCGGATAATCAAGGACGTCATCCTGATCCAGCACCTTGAAGACCTCTCCGCCGGCATCAACATAATAGAGGTAACCGAGATTGATAATTGCCAGTGGTTGCCTTTCCTTGACGTTGATTTTTACTTCGTGGGGGAAGTGCCGCGTAACTTGGGCAACCGCAATCCACGGATGTTCTTCGATTTTTGCGCCCACAGCGGCCAGATCGATGGCAAAGATGTTCTGTTCCTCGGTCATCCCTGAACAGGCGATGATCGTCTCCTCATCAACCCGCTGATTGTTACTCACCAGAACATCCTGCACGCGGAAACATTGGGCTGTTGCAACCATCTCGACGGCCACGATACCTCCGACCAGCAGCATGCCACCGATGCTGACCAGCACCGTGTAACGCAGGGCAACATGAAACAACTTGCGCCAGGCAATTCCGTCGCGCTTTTGCCGCTGACGCCGGTTGGCCTTTATTTTTGGCGGTTTTGTGTGTTTCAGGTCAGACATTCCGCTCCCCGTCAGCCCCTTTGGTCACGGTTTCGTTGCTCAACTTTAAGCGCCGCACCGCAAAGGATTTGTTCAACCAGCGCGTTAAATGACATACCGGCATGTGCTGCGGCTTTCGGCAGCAGACTGGTCGCCGTCATCCCCGGAATAGTATTCACTTCCAGACAAAAATATTCTTCCCCGCGCACCATATAATCGACCCGTGCCGCCCCTGCACATCCCAGTGCCGTGTAGACCGTCGCGGTGTGCTCCTTGATCCGCGCGGTCAGTTCCTCACTCAGTGGTGCGGGCAGAATATATTCAGTCTGTCCGGCAGTATATTTGGCATGATAGTCATAAAATCCGCCCTGCGGGGCGATCTGGATGATCGGTAACACCTCGCCATTCACCACGCTGACCGTGATTTCCATGCCGTCGATATACTCTTCGATCAACGCAACCGCTGCAAAGTTGAATGCCTCTTCGAGTCCCGCAATCAGTTCATCACGATTGCGCACCAGACTGATGCCAAGCGTCGAGCCCTCAAGGGCCGGTTTGACCACCAGCGGGAAACGATCCCCGTCGCCCGGATTGTCACGCCACGCGTCGTGCTCCTGCACAACCCGAAAGTGCGGGGTAGGTACCCCGTGAAAAATCAGCATTTTTTTGGTTGCGACCTTATCGATAGCCAGACTTGATGCGAGAATGCCACTCCCGGTGTAAGGGATCCGCATCATCTCCAGCAACCCCTGAACCGTGCCGTCCTCGCCGAAGCGCCCGTGCAGGGCGATAAACGCCACCTCAATCCCCTGCGCCCGCAGTTGCTGGTCAAGGTCGAACCCTGCATCAATCGCTTGCGCCTGATATCCCTGCTTTAGCAAAACGTCAAGCGCCGCCTGCCCGGTGCGCAGCGACACGGCGCGTTCCGCAGAGGGTCCGCCCATCAGCACGGCAATCCGTTTGGTTTTCAATTCCTCAATCGTCATCCATCTTCCCCGACAATTTTCACTTCCGTTTCAAGCTCAACATCGAATTCTGCAGCGACGCGTTTACGCGTAAACTCAATCAGGGCGAGGATATCTGCTGCACGGGCACCCCCTAGATTGACAATAAAGTTCGTATGACGAGGCGATATCTGCGCATCACCCCGCCGGGCACCACGCAACCCGACCGCATCGATCATCCGCCAGGCGACTTTGCCGGGGGGATTTTTAAACACTGATCCGGCATTGGGCAAACCGTAAGGATGCGTTTCGCGACGGGCTGCCAACCGTTCCTTGTAACGGGTTTCAAGTTGCGCCGGCTCTCCGACCGTGAGGGCCAAAGTAACGACTGTCACCACACTGTCCCTTTGAAACGCACTGCTGCGATACGAAAAACCACACTGGTCATGACTCCAGCGCTGTCGATCTTCACCGTTGTACAGCTGCACCTCACGAATCACGCGGCCCAGTTCCATGCCGTCAGCTCCGGCGTTCATGACTGTTGCGCCACCAATTGTCCCAGGGATCCCGGCCAGACTTTCCAGCCCACCCCACCCCGCCTTGATCCCCTTTTTAATCACCTGGGCCAATGTCGCTCCCGCTTCAACCTGCACCTGTCCGTCAGACCGAATATCGATCGTGCGCAGTCGGTGCATCGTAATGACCGCACCACGAAAACCACCATCTTTAACCAGCAGGTTACTGCCACCACCGACAACCAGCCAGGGAACACCCGTCGCACGCAACATGGTCAGCGCCTTTTCCAGCCCGTCAATAGTGCGGGGGGTGATCAACCAGTCAGCTCGCCCGCCTACCTTCCAGGTGGTGTATCGCGACAGCGCGACATCTGTTTCGATCGTCCCGTCAACGGCGTTGCGCAGTTGCGTTGTCAACGTGGCTGACATCAGCGCCTTTGTCACGTCAGCAAAGCCGCGCCGACTTCCCAAACATTTCCGGCACCCAGTGTAATCACCATATCTCCCGGTTGCAGTACCCCACGCAGGTGCTCGACGGCGGCTTCCAGGGTCGCGACATGGACGACACTTTTGTGCCCGTGGTCGGCAATCCCGGTCGCCAGGTGCTGTCCCGATACCCCCGGCACCGGGTCCTCCCCCGCAGCGTAGATATCGGTCACCACCACATGATCGGCCTGATAGAATGCGGTCGTAAAATCGTCAAACAGGGCCTCGGTACGACTGTAGCGGTGCGGCTGAAATACCGCCACCAGACGCCGTTCCCACCCCCCGCGCGCCGCCGCCAGTGTGGCGCGAATTTCTACCGGGTGATGGCCGTAGTCATCAACCACCATCAATTCGGCATCATTGCGTTTAATCTGAAAGCGACGGTTTACTCCACAAAAACCCTTGAACCCTGCCGCGATCGTTGCAAACGGCAGATCAAGCTCCATCGCCACCGCAACGGTCGCCAGCGCGTTGAGAACATTGTGGCGTCCCGGCATGGCAATCTCGATCTGGCCCAACGCGTCCCCCTGATAATGCACTTTGAAGGATGTCCGGTCGGCGGCATAAACAACCTCTTTCGCCTGAAAATCGGCCTGACTGGTCAGTCCGTAAGTGACAAACCGTTTTTGTACCTGCGGGATCAGCTCCTGGATATTGATGTCGTCCAGACACAGCACCGCGAGACCGAAGAACGGGATCTTATTGATGAAACGAACAAAAGCCTCCTTGATCTGATCAAGATCGCGGTAGTAATCAAGGTGATCTGCATCAATATTTGTCACAATCGCAATCGTCGGCGACAGCTTCAGGAAGGAGCCATCCGATTCATCCGCCTCGACGACCATGAACTTGCCCTGACCGAGCTTGGCGTTCGAACCAAAAGCATCGAGTCGTCCGCCGATCACCGCTGTCGGATCGATATTGCCGTGACACAACACCGTCGCCACCATGCTGGTCGTCGTGGTTTTGCCGTGCGTTCCGGCAATGGCAATGCCGTATTTCATCCGCATCAACTCGGCAAGCATTTCCGCCCGTGGAATTACCGGGATCAGCGCCCGGTGCGCCGCGACAACTTCGGGGTTTTCGGCACGAACCGCCGTCGAGGTCACGACCACGTCCGCGCCAGCGATATTTTCAGTTCGATGGCCATAGACAATCTGTGCACCGAGACTTGCCAGCCGCGCCGTCAATTCGCTTTCACGCAAATCTGAACCACTGACCCGATAGCCGAGATTGAGCAGCACCTCGGCGATCCCGCTCATGCCGATCCCGCCGATGCCGACAAAATGAATCTGGCGAATTTTTCCGTACATAGTTTCTATCCTTCGACCAGCGACTGACATTCACGCAACAGCGCGTCGGTCGCATCGGGACGACCAAGGCTGCGCGCGGCAGCGGCCATCGTCTCAAGCCGGCGACGATCATGGAGCAGATCGTCAATCAGCTTACTCAATGTTGCGCCGGTCAGTTTGCGTTGTGACAACAGCAGCCCCGCCCCTTTTTGTGCCAGCATCGCAGCGTTGGCGGTCTGGTGATCTGCCGCCGCCGCCGGAAACGGGATCATGATCGCCGGACGACCGGCGGCCGTCAATTCGGCAATGGTGGTCGCCCCGGCACGGCACACGATCAGCGTGGCGGCAGCGTAGGCGCGAGCCATATCGGTAATAAACGGGGTCACCTCGTCACCGTTCCGACCGTTTACCTGATACGCCGCCCGCACCCGGCAGCAATCATCCTCACCGGTTTGATGAATGATCTTCAGCTGCGGTTGTTCCGTCGTCAGTGTCGGCAGGGCCGCAATGAGCGCATCATTGATCGCCCGTGCCCCCTGACTGCCGCCGAAAACGAGCAGCAACGGTGTCCCGTCAGGCAGTTGTGGACAATCGCTGAAACCGCGCCGCAACGGATTGCCGGTGACCACAGTCCGCTGGCGTGCAAAGGCGGATTCAGTGCTTTGGTGCGAAACGCAAATACGCACCGCCCGGCGCCCGAGCAGACGATTGGTCAATCCCGGCGTTGCATTCTGTTCATGAATCAGATAGTGGCGCCCGGTCAGCGTCGCCGCCAGCAACACCGGAGCCGAGGCATAGCCACCGACACCAACGATGACATCCGGCTTGAATTCAGTCAGGATACGGATCGATTGCATTATGCTGCGCATCAGCATCGGCACTAACATCACTTTGCGTTTCCAGCCTTGCCCCATCAGCCCACGAATATCAATGGTTTTCAACCGCCAACCAAGTTGCGGCAAAATGCGTGCTTCCAGCCCCCGCTCGGTACCGACAAAGAGAACCTGTGACTCACTGTCGACTTCCATCAATCGTTCCGCCAACGCCACAGCGGGAAACAGATGACCGCCGGTGCCACCACCGGCCAGAAGCAATTTCATCGCGCTTCTCCCGGCAACTGGCGGGAAATGTTCAACAGCAATCCGACAGCAAACAGGCTCGTGACCAGACTTGTTCCACCATAAGAAATAAATGGAAGGGCCATGCCTTTGGTCGGAACCATGCCCATCACCACAGCAATATTGACAAATGCGGCAAGACCGATCAGCAGCGTCAGACCGAAAGCCAGAAAACGTAAAAAATCATTTTCAACGCAGACTGCCGTATGGATGCCGCGACAAACGAAAACCATGAAGAGGATCATCACCACGCCAACACCGATAAAGCCCAGCTCTTCGCCGACCACCGAAAAGATGAAATCGGTGTGCGCTTCGGGCAAGTAGAAGAGTTTTTGCTTTCCTTCGCCAAGCCCCTTGCCAACCAGTCCACCACTGCCGAAGGCAATCCAGCTCTGGATAATCTGAAAACCACTGCCGGTCGGATCATCCCAGGGATTAAGGAACGCGAGGATTCGGCGACGACGATAATCGACGTTCATTATCATGAAATAAAAGAACGGCAAGGTTAAAATGGCTGCCGAAAAAAGGTAGGTCAAACGCGTTCCGGCCGCCAGCAGCATGATCATCGCCACCGCACCGAGGGTCAGGGCGCTGCCGAGGTCGGGCTGCAAAAGGAGCAGTAATAAAATGAGTGACAACACCACCACATAGGGAATGAAGCCCAGCGCCAGAGTTTTGACCTTATCCTGTTTCTTCGCCAGAGAGTGCGCCATGTAGATCACCAGTGCAATCTTGGTCAGTTCGGCGGGCTGGATATTCATTCCGCCGATCCGCAGCCAGCGCGTTGCGCCGCCAATATGCTTGCCGACCCCCGGGATCACCACCGCGATCAGCAGCAACAAACAAAAAAGCAATAACGGCACGGACAGTTTGCGAACCAGGTCCAGATTAATGTGCATCCCGATGGCCATGGCCATGAAGCCGACAACCGCAAATACCCCCTGCCGCTTGAGAAAGAAAAAACCGTCGCCATAATGCCGCTGTGCCATAATGGACGATGCGGAATAAACCATCACGATACCAAAACAAGTCAGCGCCACCGCCAGCAACAAGATTGTCGTATCGTAACGGTTGTGCCGTTCCATCACACCCCCGCCGTTTGCTCGTCAAGAGCATTGACTGCCGCCTTGAAACGTTCACCGCGTTCTTCATAACCACTGAACATATCGAAACTCGAACAGCCGGGGGACAGCAACACGGTACCGCCGACCGGGGTCAATGCGCGGGCCAGGCGTACCGCTTCGTCAAGGTCCGCCGCAGCAAGCGTATGTGTCGCCGCGCCCAGCTCCGCCGTCATGCGCCGGGTCGCCGCGCCGATCAGAATCAGATGGGCAACGCAATCACGCAACGGCGCAAGCAGTGGTCCGTAATCGCCCCCTTTATCTTTTCCACCGGCGATCAACGTCACCGGATACTCCAGCCCGGCAAGGCTTTTGACGACGCTGCCGACGTTCGTCCCCTTTGAATCGTTGTACCAGCACACGCCGTCCAGCTCACGAACATACTCCATGCGATGCGCCAGGCCGCCAAATTCCCGCACCGTCGCCCAGACCTGTTGCGGTGGACAGCCTTCCAGCAGTGGCGGCAGCATCGCCGCCATCACATTCTCAACATTATGCGCCCCGCGCAACCTCAGTTCGCGCAGCGGAAAATGTTCTTCATGCGAACCGTTACGCCAGACAATCATCTCTTTATCACGACCTATGCATATCTCCCCCGCAGGGACACCACTGCCGGAAAAAGGACACCTTGATCCCCTGACTTCGGCAAGCAGGGCGACCACCGCGGAATCATCTGCGTTATAGACAACGACATCGTCAGCGCGCAGATTTTCAAACAGTCGCGCTTTTGCCGAAACATAAGCGGCAAAATCGGGATAGCGATCGAGGTGATCTTCGCTCAAGTTCAACAGCAGCGCGTAGTGCGGGCGAAACGTTTCTATCGCTTCTAACTGAAATGACGACAACTCAACCGTCAGGACATCCCACCTGTCACTCATTGCCGTAATCAGCGGTGTGCCGAGGTTCCCCCCGGTGAAGGTCTGTTTCCCGCAGTCGGCAAAAATTGCCCCCAGCAGTGAGGTCGTGGTCGATTTTCCATTGGTGCCGGTTATTCCGATCAGCAGTTCCGCAGAAATTTCGCGGTAGGCAATTTCAACTTCACCAACCACCCTTACCCCCGCCTCTTTGGCGGCGACGATCGCGGGCAGATCAAGGGGAACTCCGGGACTGACGACAACCAGATCAGCATGACAAAAGAGCTCTCTGTCGTGTCCGCCGCAATCGAGAGTCACTCCGTTAGCGATCAGTTCCTTGGCGGCGTCGATTTGTTCGCACGACCGACGATCAGACAGAATCACCTGTGCTCCCTGACGCAAAAAGTAGTCGCTCAGCGCAAGACCGGTTTTGCCTGCGCCAACCACGACCACCTGCTGATTTTGATAGTTCACTCCCATGCGTGTCCCGTTAACGCAATTTGAGCGTCGACAGACCGATCAACGCCAGAATAATGCTGATGATCCAGAATCGAACAATAATCTTCGGTTCCGCCCAGCCCTTGAGTTCAAAGTGATGGTGGATCGGTGCCATACGAAAAATGCGTGTTCCCAGCAAGCGGAAGCTGGCGACCTGAACAATCACCGATAACGCTTCGACAACGAAAATTCCACCGACGATCACCAGCACCATTTCCTGTTTGGTGATGACCGCGATGATTCCCAGCCCGCCGCCCAGAGCCAGGCTGCCGACATCACCCATAAAAACTTGCGCCGGATAGCTGTTAAACCACAAAAAACCGAGCCCCGCGCCGATCATGGCGCCACAGAGAACCGCCAGTTCGCCCGCTCCCTGAACGCTGCTGATCTGCAAATAGGTCGAGAGGTTGGCATTCCCCGCCAGATAGGCGAAGAGCAGATAGGTTCCGGCGGCGATAATCACCGGTCCGATCGCCAATCCGTCAAGCCCGTCAGTCAGGTTGACCGCATTACCGGCACCGACGATGACCAGTACGGCAAAAAGAATATACCAGACCCCCAGATCGGGACGGACTCCCTTGAGAAACGGAAACACCAGCGTTGTTTGAAACGGCGGATACAGGTAAAGGATCGTCCCTGCCCCGGCGGCAATCACCAGCAACCAGAGGATCTTGCTCCGCGCCGACATGCCGTCGCTGTTCTTCTTCTTGACCTTGAGATAATCGTCAACAAACCCCACTGCGCCAAAGCCGACGATCACCAGCAAGGTTAACCAGACATAGATATTGGTCAGATCGGCCCACAGCAACGTCGGCAACACAATGGCAAAGAGGATCAGCGTCCCGCCCATGGTCGGGGTGCCTTCCTTTTTAAAGTGCGATTCGGGACCCACGCGACGGATACTTTGACCAATTTGCATCTTTGCCAGTTTACGGATCAACCAGGGGCCGAGGATAAAGGCGATCAACAGAGCGGTAATCGTCGCGTAGATGGCCCGAAAAGTAATATAACGAAAAACATACAGTACCGAAAACTGTTCGTGTAACGGATAAAGTAGATGATAGAGCATGCGTCAGGCTCCTTCCACCGGCGTATAGCCACGCAACAGTTCGGCAATCTTTTCCATCTGCATCCCGCGGGAACCTTTGATCAGCACCCGGTCACCACGCCGAAGCAATGTGCACAATTGCTCAAACGCCTCACGGTGATCGGTCACACAGATGATTTTTGATGCATCCAATCCAGCGGACATCGCTCCGCCGACGACATCTTCGGCAAAAGCCCCAAGGACAACTAATTGATCGACGCATGCAGCGGCGTATGCACCAATTTCGTGATGCATCAAACTTGATTCACTCCCCAATTCGAGCATATCGCCAAGAACGGCTATGCGTCGTCCACCAGCTTCGGCCAGCGTTGACAGTGCGGCGCTCATCGACAACGGGTTGGCATTGTAATAATCTTCAAGCAATGACCAACCGGGGGCACACACGGTCCACGCCATGCGCCCGGCAGCGGGACGAAACCGTTCCAGTCCCGCGACAATCTGCTCCACGGAAACATGCAGCTGATCAGCCACCGCGGCAGCGGCCAGGGCGTTGTGGACGTTGTGCCGCCCGGCAACATGCAGGGTAACCGGCCATTGCCTGCCCCCCATCTGGAGCAGAAAACGATACCCCGTTTCATCCGCGACGAGCTCCGTCGCCCGGACGGTGGCGGACGCAGAGAGCCCGAATGATATTTTTTCAACGCCATTGGCCACCGGTAAACTGACAATGCGTTCGTCATCGGCATTGACCACCGCCACGCTCCCCGGCAAAAGACGCACAAACAGCTCGCCTTTGGCACGCGCCACCCCCTCAAGATCTCCCAGCCCCTCAAGATGTCCGGGGCCGATATTGGTAATGACACCGAAATCAGGTGCTGCAATTTCGGTCAACCGTGAAATTTCCCCCCGTCGATTCATCCCTAACTCGACGACGGCCCACTGATCCCTGGCCGTCAGTCGCAACAGGGTCAGGGGGAGACCAATCAGATTGTTATAATTACCGGCCGTCTTCAGTCCCGGACCGGTCCCCGTTAAAATCTCGGCCAGCATTTCCTTGGTCGTGGTTTTACCGCACGATCCGGTAATGGCAACCACCGGCAATTTGAAAAAATGCCGCCAGCCCGAAGCGATATCGCCCAGCGCAACCAGGGTGTCAGCAACCACGATCACCGGAATATCCGCCTTGAACGGCTCCGCCGAGAGGCAGGCAGCCGCTCCGTTGGCCACCGCCAGCGGCAGGTAATGATGCCCGTCGAAGCGCGCACCGCGCAACGGCACAAAGAGTTCGCCCGGTCGTATCGTGCGGCTGTCGGTACTGATGCCGCTGATCGGCACAGCGGCGCTGTGGGGAGGCACATCAACCCCGAGCCAGCGGGCAATCTGGGCGAGATTCAACTGCATCTTTTCATCTCCCGCCGCGCCAGTGCCGCGCGTGCTTCCTCGCGATCATCAAAATGGCGGCGTTCGCCACCGATCAGCTGATAATCCTCATGCCCCTTCCCCGCGATCAGCAGCAGCTCTCCAGGCTTCAGCAGTGAAACGGCGAACTCGATTGCTGCGCGCCGATCAACAAAAGACAGATACCCCCGATTGCCTCCAGAACGTGCTTCATCGACCGTCAACTCATGATCGTGTACCCGTTCGACACCACGACGGACGTCGTGCAGAATCGCCTCGGGATCTTCGCTGCGCGGGTTGTCCGAGGTCAGGATTGCCAGATCGGCGTAGCGCGCAACACATTCCCCCATCACCGGTCGTTTTTTCTTGTCCCGGTCACCACCGCAACCGAAAACCGCCAACAGGCGGCGTGGTTGCAGCTTGCGCAGCGTCTTCAATACCTGCTCCAGGGCGTCACCGGTATGGGCATAGTCGACGAGAATTTCGGCACCAAGAGTATTTTCAATCCGCTCCAGGCGTCCCGGCACCTGCCGCGCGGCGCGAATCCCGGCCGCAATCGTTTCGGCAGCAATCCCCAGTGCAACTGCTGCTCCAGCGGCACATTCGATATTGCTGCGATTGAAGTCACCCAATAAGCGACTGCTCAGCGGCGCCTCCCCGGTCGGGGTGCGCAGTGTGCCACGGATCCCATCGAGAGAGATTTCGGCGTCATGCAAACTGACATTTCCGCCCGCTCCGCACGTTATAAACGCCCCGATTTCTCTCGCCAGACGCGCTCCAAACGGATCTTCACCATTGACCACCGATCGTCCGCCCGATTGCGCCAATAACGCACTGAAAAGAATCCGCTTCGCCGCGAAGTAATGTTCCATATCCTGGTGGTAATCAAGATGTTCCGGGGTCAGATTGGTGAATACGCCAACTGTGAACTCAACCCCGGAAACCCGATGTTGCGTCAAGGCATGTGACGAAACCTCGATAATCAGCGTGTCAGCCCCCTGGGCCCGAAAATCGCTGAAGGTGCCGAGAAGATCGACCGCTTCCGGGGTTGTGTGCGGGGCCGGTCGTTGTTCCTGCTCAAAACGGTAGTTCACTGTACCGAGCACGGCGGGCCGGTACCCGGCAGCACGCAATATCGATTCGAGCAGATAGGTGACGGTTGTTTTTCCGTTGGTTCCGGTGACACCAATGACCGGGACATCCCTGGTCGGATGATTAAATCTCGCGGCGGCGGCATGAGCCATCGCCAGACGGGCATTCTCAACGACAATCCCGGTCACGGTACCAGGGAGATCGATCTCCACTTCCGCAACAATCACTGCGGCGCCGCGAGCAATCGCCTCGGCGATGAAATGACGCCCGTCGGTGTGGGTCCCCGGCAGAGCAAAGAAAGCATCCCCTGCCACAACACGGCGCGAGTCATAGCAAATCCCGGCCACCGTTGGAGCTGATGCACCATAAACTTTCAGCGGATTGAGTGTTGATATCAAGTCTGTCAGTCGCATCGTTACTCTCAACGTTAAAACGCCAGGCTGTCAGGAGCGGACAACGTCACCTGAACCCGGTCCTGATAGGTAATCAACTCGCCGGGCTGCGGTTGCTGCGCCACCACCCGCCCGCTGCCGACAAATTTGACATTGATATTCGCCTGTTTCATCTTGCGCAATACCTGGCGATAGCTCAGGCCAGCGAAATCCGGCATGCGCTGTATCCCGCTCGCACCAGCCGTCGCGTTCATCAGGATATTCTTGTTCACCGGTGATTCACCCGGAACTGTTTCAGCCAGCGATTCGAATGAGCGTTGGGCAACCGGTTCGGTCGGTGGAATTTTGAGATAATTCATCGCCTGTCCGGCAATGCCGGCAAACACCGGAGCCGCGACCAGCCCCCCGTAGGTCGTGTCTTGCGGTTCATCAATCAGTACCGTAATGACCAGTTGCGGGTTATCCGCCGGAATAAAACCGACAAACGAGCCGATCCGCTTATCGGCTGAATAGCCACCGACAACCGGATCAACCTTTTGTGCTGTTCCGGTTTTCCCCCCCACCCGGTAACCAGGAACCGCCGCGAGCGTGGCTGTCCCGCCGCGCCCGGTGGTGCGCTCCAGCATGTCGCGCACCAATCGCGCATTGGCGGTCGAAACCACCTGCCGGACATAGTGGGGATAATGCCGATCAACAAACTCACCATCTGCAGAGACAGAGCGATCAACCAGATAGGGGACCATCAGACGCCCGTCATTGACGATAGCAGCGGTCGCCATCGTCAATTGCAGCGGGGTGACACTGATCCCCTGACCGAAAGAAATTGCTGCCAGATCCATCTCGAACCAGTCTTTTGCATCGCGCAACAAGCCATCAACCTCCCCAGGGAGATCGATACCGGTTTTTTCACCAAAACCGAACCGCCGCAGATAGCGATAATACGACTCACGTTCGAGCATTTTACCGATTTTTGCCGCACCGATATTTGAACTGTACTTCAGGATGTCGGCAGGATTCAGCTTTTCGTGGGAATGGTGATCCTGTATCAACTTCCCGGAAACGCGATAGGAGCCTTTCTCACAATAGATCTCGTCTTCAGGTTGAATGACCCCCTCATCGAGCGCTGCTGCAATCAGAAAAGCTTTGACCGTCGAACCGGGCTCAAAGTTGTCGCAGATCGCACGATTGCGCCACGCAGAAGGATGATATTGGCGAAAAGCATTCGGGTTGTAGGTCGGCCAGGTCGCCATTGCCAAAACCTGACCGGTCTTCGGTTCGACAACCACCGCCGTCCCGCTTTTTGCGCGCGCCGCCTCAACGCCTCGTTTCAACTCCTTTTCAACAATGTACTGAATATTTTTGTCGAGCGTCAAAAACAGGTCGTGTCCGCCACGTCCCGGTTTAACCACCGGATCGTTGCTCAGGCCACGCCCGAGGGCATCACGCTCGGTCACCAGATAACCGCCGCGACCGAGCAATAACGTGTCGTATTTAAGCTCCAGCCCCTCCAGCCCCCGTGGGTCAAGACCGGTAAAGCCGATCACCTGCCCACCGAGCGAAGCATTTGGATAGTAGCGCCCGTGCTCCTGGATCGTCCTGACTCCAGGCAAAGACAGCTCTTTGACCCGCGCAGCAACATCGGGAACGACCTGACGCTTCAACCAGACAAAATCACGTTTTTCGTTCAGGCGAGCGGCAAGGGTCTTGCGTGGAAGATCAAGCAGTTCGGCCAGTTTATGCAGTGAGTTGGTGCTCGCCTCACCTGCTGCCTGATCCGGGTCGGCGTAAATCGAATCCATTTCAAGGCTGACTGCCAGCGCTTCTCCATTACGATCATAAATCGTTCCCCGCTGCGGAGTCAGTGGAATGGTTTTTTGATATTGTTTTTCAGATCGTGCCCGAAGTTCTTCCCCCTGGACAATCTGCAGTTGGAAGGCCTGGACCAGGACCAGCACAAAGAAAAGCGCAAAAACCCAGCCAATGCCGCGAATTCTTACCCTGATCCATTTCTCGCGCTTTTCCTGGTCCATTTTACTCCACAGTCACGACCTGCTCCGCCACCGGTATCAACAGATTAAATTCCATTCGCGCCAAACGTTCGATGCGTTCCGGGCTTCTCAGGCTGGCCGTTTCAAGGCGCAAACGGCTCTGCTCCTTCTCCAGCCCGCGCAGCTCACTTTCAAGGCTGGAGATGGCATATTCAAGATTTGTAACATGCAATCGCGACCAGACAAAAAACAGGGACAGGGTCAGCAGCATGAGCGCAAAAACGAGGAGCGGGGCAAGGGCTGGCCGCTTCAGTTCAAAACCATTTATTTTCGGAATAAGGATATCAGCCATCGCAATGCACTCCTTGACAGGTCACTATTCGATCAAATTTTTTCCGCCACGCGCAGCATCGCGCTCCGTGAACGAGGATTATTCGCAACCTCCACGGCTGCGGCTCTGACCCCTTTGCGGGTCAGTATTTTCAGCGTTGCCTGGCGATTGCATGAACACACCGGCAACCGCGGCGGACACTCGCAGCTAAGCGCCTGATCACGCATAAAGTGTTTCACGATCCGATCTTCGAGAGAATGGAAACTGATGACCGCCAAACGCCCGCCTGAATGCAACAACGGAACAACTGCCGCGAGCCCCTGGCGCAGTGCGTCAAGCTCGCCGTTCACCTCGATTCGCAGCGCCTGGAAAACGCGCGTTGCCGGATTGATACGAATCGTGTCGGCACTTTTTGGAACAACCTCGGCGACCAGTTCCGCTAATGCCCGGGTCGTGTTCAGGGGATGTTCCGTTCGGGTTTCGACAATGCGTCGTGAAATCCTCCGCGCCCAGCGCTCTTCACCGTATTCGAAAAAGATTCTGGTCAATTCCTGCGCTGACAGTTCAGCGACAAGATCTGCTGCGGTTCTTCCTCCGCTCGTGTCCATGCGCATATCAAGCGGGGCATCACCCTGAAACGAGAACCCTCTGGCCACGGTGTCGAGTTGATGGGAAGAGACCCCCAAATCGAGCAAAATACCGTCAAACTGATCAAAACCATGTTGTGCTGCCAGCTCCTGCACCTGAGCGAAATTACCATGCACCGTCGTCACGCGCTCGCCAAAGGGTTCAAGTTCAGCAGTGGCAGCAGCCAATGCCGCCGGATCCCGATCAAGTCCAAGCAGGCGTCCATCAGGGAAACTCTGCTCCAGAATCAACCGGGCATGCCCGCCTCCCCCCAGTGTTGCGTCAAGATAAATCCCCCCGGGACGGGGCTGGAGCCAGTTAATAACCTCTTGCTGCAAGACTGCGACGTGTCTGAATGTCGCGCCCATCTCGGCTAAAAACCATGCTCGTCAAGAAAATCCGGGTTTTCACGCAATACTTGCCGTGCGGAGTTCATGACCGCCGAGTGCTGGATGTGGCTGTAGATTTCAATTTTGTCAAACACACCGAGGATGACAATTTCTTTTTCAAGTGCCGCATAGGAACGCAACGAGGGCGGGACCTGGACCCGCCCCTGTTTGTCAAATGTGCATTCAACCGCAGAGGCAACAACCAGTCGCAAAGTTGCCCGTGCCGCGCCACCGGAGACATTGTTCCTCAAGTTTTCGACATTTTTGTGCCATTGGGACGCCGGGTAGGCGGTCAGCCCCCCTTCGGAATTCTTGGCAACGACCAACTGTTCGTCGCCATAGACGTCCTTCAATACGTCGCGGAACTTCGCCGGGATACTCACCCGCCCCTTGGGGTCGATCGAATTATTGAATTCTCCGCTGAAGTTCATCCACCATCCCTTGCCAAACATTTGACACTATTATACACATTTTGACACTTTTCACCACTATAAGGAGGCAAAAGGGGCCTGTCAAGGAAATTTCCTGTTTTTCATCGGGCAAGGGAAAAGCAGAGGGGGAGTGAACGATGAGGCTGTCAGCCAGGCGGGGAGAGCGGCGACGGCAAATGCATTTCAATCTCTTCAATACGGCGGTCAACCAGCTTCAAAACCACCAATTCAATACTTCCAACGTAACAGCGGTCGCCTTCTTCAGGGATGCGCCCCAAGGTCTGGAGCAACAGACCGGCGATTGTCGTGGCATGCTCTTCGGAAAACTTCAGGCCAAACTGACGATTCAGGGCACGCAGTGGCGCGCTGCCATCGATCAGGTAGCACCCCTCACCGAGGTCACGGACCTCCACTTCATCGGCATCATATTCGTCCTGGATCTCACCGACGATTTCTTCAATGACATCTTCGAGGGTGACGATCCCTTCAACGCCACCATATTCATCGACAACCACCGCGAGATGTACCCGCCGCCGCCGAAACGATTGCAAGAGCGGTTCAATCCGTTTTGATTCCGGCACGAAATAGGGTGCGCGGGTTACTTTCTGCAAATCAAAATCGGCGGGTCGATCGACGTAGCGAAGAATCTCCTTCGAGTGGATGATCCCCACCACGTTGTCAAGATTGCCTGCAAAAACCGGAAAGCGTGAGTGCCGCGAGGCGCGCGCCAACTCCAAAATTTCCGCAAAAGATGAAGAGAGGTCGATCCCGACGACTTCTGTCCGGGGAATCATCACGTCGCGAACCTGCATCTGGGAAAGCTCGAAAATTCCGTGCAGCATCCGATGCTGTTCTTCAGCGACCACGCCACTTTCTCCACCAACCGCGATCATGGTGCGAATTTCGTCATGCGACATGAACGGCTCATGCGTGTTGGCACGCGCGCCTCCCCCCGTCAGCAGAGCCCCCAGGCGGGTGGTCAGCGCAACCACTGGAGACAGGATCCACATGACAGCAGCAATCGGGCGCAACACCAGAAACGACATCTTCTCCGCTTGCCGGGCAGCGTAGGTTTTGGGACAGATTTCAGCGAATAGCACCAGCAGAGGAGTCAACACGGCAATCGTCAGCACCTCGCCCCGCTCACCGAACAGGTCAACAAGCAAACTTGCAGCAAAAACGGATGCCGCAACATTGACCAGATTATTGCCGATCAGAATCGCGCCAAGCAACCGGTCAGGACGTAGCAGCATCGTTTCGAGCTGCACCGCACCGGGGGTTTTTTTTTCAACCAGATATTTGACCCGCAGACGATCTATCGCCATCAGGGCGGTTTCCGAACCGGAAAAGAAAGCGGAAAAAACAAAAAGCAGAACCAGGCCGGCAAGGTGCCAGAGTTGATTTTCGGTCATGCGTCAGCCACGCTCCATAGCTTATAAAATCACATTCATGTTCAGACCCCAGGAGGCTGTCGGACAGCCTCCTGACCTATTCTGCTGATGATGACAACACGTATGGTGCAAAAATTGGGCAGCGACCCACGAAAAAAACCATACCGCTTAAAGATCTTCGCGCCGTGATTGATTTTCAAACCGCGTGTAACGGTCCTGAAAAGTCAGGTGAACGGTACCGATCGGACCGTTTCTCTGTTTGCCGATAATTATTTCAGCGTCATGTTCGTGATTTTTAGTGCACTCACGCTCTTTACTCCTGCAATCCTCGCAATAAACCGCTTCGCGGTAAACAAACATGATGACGTCGGCATCCTGCTCAATCGCTCCCGATTCACGCAGGTCAGCCATCATCGGGCGCTTGTCGGAGCGGCTTTCAAGCGACCGATTCAACTGCGACAGCGCGACCACCGGAACATGCAGCTCTTTCGCCAGCCCCTTGAGCGAACGCGAAATTTCCGAAATCTCCTGCTGGCGACTTTCTGAATTATGCCCCTGCATCAGTTGCAGATAATCGACAACGATCAAACCGAGATTCTTGTCCGCCTTGAGCCGCCGCGCCTTGGCACGAAGTTCCAAAACTGTAATCCCGGGGGTGTCGTCAATATATATTTGTGCTTCGGAGAGCAGCCCGGCGCCATTGGTCAGCTTGGGCCAATCTGATTCACCGAGATGGCCGGTGCGCAGCCGTGAAGCATCAACCCGGGAAATAGAGCAGAGCATCCGCTGTACCAGTTGCTCCTTCCCCATTTCCAGCGAGAAGATGATTGTCGGCGCCTTCTCTGTGGCGTGAACCGCGGCATGTTCAATCAGGTTCAGGGCAAAAGCCGTTTTACCCATCGATGGACGGCCAGCGAGGATCACCAGATCGTCCGGCTGCAATCCGGCGGTCATTTTGTCAAGTTCGACATATCCGGTGGGAACACCCGTGACGTGCTCTTTACGTTCATAGAGCTTTTCGATCATCTTGAAGGTGTCCTTCATTATTTCCTTGGTGGAAAAATATGAAGGACGTGATTTCATATTCGCAATCTCAAAAATCGATTTTTCAGCCCAATCGAGCGCCGCTTCGACTTCGCCTCCTTCGTAACCGCGCCCGGCAATTTCAGTGGCAACCTCAATCATCCGGCGGGCAATCGATTTTTCTTTGACCAGCTTTGCGTAGTAAACAATGTTGGCGGCGGTCGGCACATAATCGACCAGGTTGCCGAGGTAACTGGCACCGCCGACACCATCCAGATCGTTTTCCAGCTGAAGTTGGGCGGTCAGGGTTACCAGGTCGGCAGGTTCGCTCTTGTCGGATAGTTTAATCAGTGCGGAAAAAATTTTGCGGTGGCTTTCACGATAAAAGTCTTCGGGGCGCAACAGTTCAAGGGCTTTATTGAGTGCTGAGTTTTCAAGCAGAATGCCGCCAAGAACGGACATTTCCGCTTCGAGGTTCTGAGGGGGCAAACGATGACTGGAATCGTTCATGGCATTCGTGCTCCAAAAAGAAACCGGGAGGAACGGACGTCCGCACCTCCCGGCTGGCGGGCTGTTGCAAGCCGCCGCAAGCGGCGGCACCGGTGAACCGTTGAGCAAGGGCTACTCAGCAGCGGCGATCACTGAAACCTTGACCGTTGCCGTCACTCCGGCATCAAGCTTGACGGCGACATCGTGGTCACCAAGATTCTTGATCGGTTCGGGCAACTGAATTTTCTTGCGGTCGACTTCAATCCCGGCTTCGGCAAGTTTCGCCTCGATTTCCATTGTCGTCACCGAGCCAAACAGCTTGCCCCCCTCACCGGCGCGGTGAGTCAGGGTGATTGGTGCTTTTTCGATACGTTGCTTGAGTACTTCAGCGGCCTGCGTTATTTTTTGCAGTTTGCGCTCCATCTGGCGTTTGCGGTGATCGAGTTCCTTGACGTTCCGTTGACTCGCTTGCAGAGCCAACCCCTTGGGCAGCAGATAGTTGCGTGCATACCCCGGCTTGACCTTGACGACATCGCCAATCGTTCCCAGGTACTCAACATTTTCAGTCAGAATGATTTCCATAATATCCTCCAGTAGCTATTCGCTAGTCTTTTTTATTACGCGGTTTGCGAAAATCCGCCCACAGATCGAAAACACCGAAACCGGTGACAATCAGCGGCAGCGGATTCAGAAACAGAATCAGTACATAACTGATCCCCTGAATAAACCCGGGGACGTTACGTCTCCGGAAAAAACATCTGACAATGGCCACCCCCTGAACAAAGTAAATGGGCAGGATCACGGTCAGGAGATTGAGTGCCACACTTTGTGCCGCACCGGTCAGAAAAAAACTCATGAAGCCGGAGAAAATCAATACCCAGATTGCCGGTTCCGGCGCCTTCCACTGCTCAAATGCCGGCCCGGTGATCGTGTAGCGACCGCCGCCAACCAAGGTTAAACCACAAACAGTCAACAACAGGACAGCCCCGGAAACGGCAATTGTCAGGCCGGGAAAGATCCGCTGCAAAACATTCCGAACGCTGTCAAGCACCACCGCAACATCGCGTTGCTGTTCCGGCGTCAGATCGGTTGTTTCGTAGACCGCGCTGACCGTGGTGATTTCGCGTTGAACAAAGGTGTCGATCAGTTCCAGCGGGCCGCTTTGCAGATTGAACGATACGACCCCCAGAACCAGAGCGGCACAACTGATGTTCACCAGCAATGTTCCAATGATCGCCCGATCCCAATGCCACCGGGTGCGCAGTAAAACGCCAAGCACCAGCCCACCGATCCCGTATTGCAGCAGATAAACACCGGCAACGCTCACACCCCCCCCGCTCAAAAACAACAAACCGACCGTGGTCATGGTGACAACGGCGGCACCATGGCCTGTGCCACAGGTGAGCACTATAAAAGCCGTCGGCAGGGGTGAAAAAAGGGTGAACGCCATGCCGAACAGACCGAGCAGACCACCGAGAGACTGGAGCAACAAACTCACGCTGACCGCTGCACCACTATAAAGCAGGGATCGATTATTCACCACAACGCGACTTTCGTCTTTTTTTAACCAACCGCGTGACTGGTTGTAAATGGCAACAACGCAATGTTCCGCGCACGTTTAATCGCCAGCGTCAGCTTGCGCTGATGGATCGCACACGTGCCGGAAATCCGCCGCGGCACAATCTTGCCCCGCTCGGAAATAAAGATGCGCAGCGTTCTGACTTCTTTGTAATCGAGCTTCAGGGTTTTATCGCCGCAAAAACGGCAACCTTTACGACGGCCTCCAAAACGACGGCGGGGAGTACTGGGCTTGCTTCCTTGTGGTCTCATATAATAAATCCTTTTTGGCGTAATTATTCAGCAGTTTCGGTTTCTTTTTCAGTATTTCCATCCGTTTCGTCGTCCGCAGCTTCCTGAGCAGCTTCAGTGACCGGCTGTTCAATGACCGGTGGCGGCTGATAACCGTCTTCGAGCAGGATGGTTTGAAATTTCATGATCGACTCGTCAATCCGCAGCCGACGCTCATATTCAGCAACCACCTTCGGGCCGGCTTCGAAGATCAAGAGAACAAAATTACCACGGGATTCCTTCTTGATCGGGTAGGCCAGCTTGCGCACACCCCACTCCTCGACCTTGAGGATTTCAGTGCCCTGAGCTTCGAGCACCCCCTTGAACTTGTCGAGCGTGGCAACGTAAGCGTCACCGACGACCTCCGGGTTAATAATAAAAATTGATTCGTACGTACGCATGTAAGTGTTCCTCCTTACGGGTTGAGTAGCCCCGGCCGTTCCGGAGCAAGGAGCGGGTGTCATTGTGACGCCCATTTTTAGCGAATTGTGATTATTAACACAACGCCAATCTCTTTTCAACGATTTTTAACACAATTTTTAACGGAGCTTTGTTGCGCGGCTAAACGTTAAAACGGAAATGCATCACATCACCGTCCTTAACCAGATACTCCTTGCCTTCAAGGCGCATCAGCCCCTTCTCTTTGGCGCCACCTTCCCCCTTGGAAGCAATGAAATCGTCGTAACCGATGACCTCGGCGCGGATAAACCCTTTTTCAAAATCGGTATGAATCACCCCGGCGGCCTGCGGCGCCTTGCTGCCGTTTTTGACTGTCCAGGCGCGGACTTCCTTGACCCCGGCAGTGAAATACGTGATCAGGCCGAGGAGTCGATACCCCGCGTGGATCATCCGCTCAAGCCCCGACGTGTCTAAACCGAGTTCTCGTAAAAATTCGTCTTTCTCCGCACCTTCCAGTTCGGCAATTTCTGCTTCAATACCACCGCAAATCATCACCGCTTCGGCACCTTCGATCGCAGCATGTGCCCGCACCTTGGCCACCAGGGGGTGATCGGCGTCAGCGAGGTCGGCCTCTGCAACATTGGCGATATAGAGTACCGGCTTGGCGGTGATCAGATGAAGATCTCGCACCAGCTTGTGCTCATCATCGGTCAAGTTCACAGCGCGTGCCGGACGTCCAACGTTAAGCACTTCACGGAGTTTGAGCAACACTTCCAGTAGCGACTGCATCGCCTTGTCACCACTTTTAGCAAGTTTTTCAGTGCGGGCAACGCGTTTTTCAACCGTATCAAGGTCAGCCAGGTTCAGTTCCGTCTGGATCACTTCAATATCACGCAGCGGGTCGATGGAACCATCCACATGCACCACATTGTCATCGTCGAAACAGCGCACCACATGTGCAATGGCATCGACCTGACGAATATGACCGAGAAACTGATTCCCCAGCCCCTCCCCCTGACTGGCTCCCTTGACCAGCCCGGCAATATCGACAAACTCAATAGTTGTCGGCAGGACCCGCTGGGGATTGACAATCGCCGCCAAAGAATCGAGCCGCCGATCAGGGACACTGACGATGCCAATATTCGGTTCAATGGTACAGAACGGATAATTGGCCGATTCCGCACCGGCGGAGGTGATGGCATTAAAAATCGTCGATTTACCGACATTCGGCAAACCGACAATGCCGCACTTGAATCCCATAGTTGGCCGTCCTTTAAAATATCGATAGCCGGGGCAATGCCCCGGCTATCGTGATCAGACAAAATGTAACAAATTATTTACAGCAGTGGGGCAATAACCAGCGCGACCACACTCATCAACTTGATGAGGATGTTCATTGACGGACCCGAGGTGTCTTTGAACGGGTCGCCAACGGTATCACCAATAACAGCCGCAGCGTGGGCAGCGCCCCCCTTTTTTTCACCTTCAACCTTACCCTGTTCAATGTACTTTTTGGCGTTATCCCAGGCGCCGCCACCGTTCGACATCATCAGCGCCAGCATGACACCAGTCACGGTCGCACCGGCAAGCATCCCGCCAAGGGCATACTTGCCGAGCACAAAACCGATCGCAACCGGCGCAACCACCGCCACCACCCCAGGGAGAACCATCTCTTTCAGGGCCGCTTTGGCGGAGATATCGATACATTTTTGTGAATCAGGCTTGACCCCGTCGCGGCCTTCAAGCAGCCCCGGAATGTCGCGGAACTGACGACGAATTTCGTCGACCATCTTCCCGGCGGCCCGACCGACACTGGTCATGGTCAGGGCACCGATAAAGAACGGCAGAGCCCCACCCAACAGCAAACCGATAACAACCATCGGATCGATCAGGTTGATCGCTTCAATCTTGGCGGTGGTCGCAAAGGCGGAGAAGAGTGCCAACGCCGTCAGTGCGGCGGAGCCGATTGCAAACCCTTTACCGATGGCCGCCGTGGTGTTGCCAATAGCGTCAAGCCCGTCGGTGATTTCGCGAACATCTTTGCCAAGGCCCGCCATCTCCGAGATGCCGCCAGCGTTGTCGGCAATGGGACCGTAAGCATCGACGGTCATGGTCACACCGACCGTCGCCAGCATACCGACCGCGGCAATACCGATACCATAGAGACCGGCACAATAATTGGCGACAAAGATCGACACACAGATAATCAGAATCGGCACAGCGGTACTTTCGAGCCCGACGGCCAGACCATGAATGATATTGGTTGCCGGACCGGTCTTGCTGGCCTCGGCGATACGCAGCACCGGAGCGTGAGCGGTATAATATTCAGTCACCTGACCGATCGCGATACCCGCCAGGGTGCCGGCCAGGATCGCCCAAAAAACACCGGCCGCAATACCGAGATACTGAATAACAAAGTATGCCGCCACCAGAAAACCGAACGCTGCGACAAAAGTCGTGGCGTGCAGCGCCTTGGCCGGGTTGATCCCCTTGAGCAACTTCATCGAACCGATACCGATCAGCGAAAAGATCAGACCGATCATCGCCATCGACAGCGGCAGGAGCATCGCGTTGGCACGCACTGTTTCGAGGGCCACACCGTTCGCGCCCAACTTGTTCAGCAGCGCCGGACTGGCAGCGACCGCAATCGCGATCGTAGCGATAATCGAACCAACATACGATTCAAAGATATCAGCACCCATCCCGGCCGTGTCACCAACACAGTCACCGACATTGTCAGCGATAACGCCGGGGTTACGCGGATCATCTTCAGGGATTCCGGCTTCGACTTTACCGACCAGGTCGGCACCGACGTCCGCTGCTTTGGTGTAGATTCCGCCACCAACACGCGCGAAGAGGGCAATCGAGGACGCACCCATGGCAAAACCGTTGATATAGCCGGCAGACTCCAGATCACCGAAAATGATAAAGGCCACACCGACGCCGACCAGACCGAGCGAAGCAACCGCCAGCCCCATAACCGCGCCACCGTTAAAAGAAACTTCCAGCGCCTTGGCCTGCCCGAATTGACGAGCGGCTTCCGTCGTCCGCACGTTGGCGTGAGTTGCGGCTTTCATCCCGATATAACCGCAAGTCATCGAACACAGCGCACCACCGAGAAACGCCAGCGCCGTCTGATAATTCATGCCGATGGTGATCAGCGCAAAAACGATCACAATAAAAATCGCCAGGACTTTATACTCGCGACTGAGAAAAGCCATGGCGCCGTCAGCAATAGCCTCGCCAATTTCACGCATCCGCGCATTACCGACCGGTTGCGCCTTGACCATGCCGTACAGAACAATGGCAATAACAAATCCGATCACACCCAGAATCGGTGCGAAATATTGAACTTCCATTTCCCTGATCCTCTCTTTCCCCTGATAATTATTCGTTTAAAATATTGCGGCCGTTAAACTCATTCATGGCCTGCTGCGCCCCCTGAGCAAGGAGAACTGTCAGCGCCGCGACCGCCTCATCGAGTACTGTTTCGAGTGTTTGTCGTTCCTCGCCAGCGAACGACTTGAGAACATAGTCGGCAACATTGCCATGTTGCGGCCGGTCAACGCCAATCCTGATCCGGCAAAAATCGCCACTGAGCACCTTGACAATATCGCGCAGACCATTATGTCCGGCGTGTCCCCCGCCAACCTTGATGCGGAGGGCACCAAAAGGGAGGTCGATATCATCGTGAACCACAATCAAGTGCTCAGGATCAAGATTCAGAAATTTGCAGGCCGGGCCGACGCTCGCACCACTGCAGTTCATGAATGTCTGCGGCAGCAGAATAGCAAGGTCTTCGCCGTCCACACGGCCGCGACCAAAATAACCCTGAAATTTTTTCTGCTGCAGCGACACTCCGACCCGTGCGGCCAGTCGTTCCACGACCATAAACCCGACATTATGCCGGGTTGCAGCATATTGCGGGCCGGGGTTACCCAGCCCGACAACCAACTTCACGGAATTCAACCTTATTCTTCGGTATCTTCGGCGACTTCTTCCTCTTCGCCGTCAACCGCCTCTTCTTTATGACCAACCACGGTAATGACCGTGAAATTGACATCGTGAGGAAATTCGAGGCCTGCGGGAACAGCGACATCGGCAATATGCAGAACGTCGCCGATATTCAACGCTGTCACGTCGATATCGATCGAAGTCGGCACATCGGTCGGCAGACAGAGCACTTCCAGCTCATGACGGATCAGCTGGAGGCTGCCCCCCATCATCTCGCCTGCGGACTTTCCGATCGGCTGAACGGGTACCATGAAACTGCCTTTTTGCGACAGATCGATCACCAGAAAATCGGCATGAGTCAAGTTGCGACGAATGGCGTGAATCTGGGCATCCTTGAGAACCACAACTTTACCCGAAAACGGGCCGTCGCCAACGAGGGTGATCAGCGTATTCCAGCCCGCCTCACCGGAAATTATTTTTTTCAACGGTTTCGGGTCGATGGTAATCGGACAAGGAGCGATCCCTTTGCCGTAGACGACTCCGGGGATCAGTTCCTGGCGACGCAGGGTGCGGGCAACGCCTTTGCCGGTTGCTTCACGCAATGTTACATTCAATTCTTCTGCCATTGTCTATCTCCATTACTCTCAGCTCACGACAACATGTCGCGGCCTACCATAAAAGTGCGCCAAAATGGCGCGGCGAATCGGTTTCCACCAAAGAAACCACAGCGCCCGGACAAAAATCATTTCCGCCGGGGCACTGCAGAGCAAACGACTTAAACGAACAGCGAGCTGACCGATTCGTCCCCCTGAATCCGGCGAATCGCTTCCGCCAGCAACCCGGCGACCGACAGTGAACGCAACCTCGGGCACTGGGTCATCTTGTCCAGAGCGGGGATGGTGTCTGTCACCACAACCTCGGTCAGGCAGCTGTTTTCGATCCGCTCCAGTGCCGGACCGGACAGGACCGCATGCGTTGCGTAGGCATAGACATCCTTGGCACCGTGCTCTTTCAACGCCTTTGCGGCGTTACACAAGGTCCCGGCGGTATCGATCATATCATCGACAATCACGCAGGTTTCACCCGCGACATCACCGATAATATGCATGACTTCGGACACATTGGCGGCGCTGCGGCGTTTGTCGATAATGGCCAGCCCCGCGTCGAGGCGTTTGGCAAAAGCCCGTGCCCGCTCGGTGCCACCGGCGTCCGGGGAAACCACCACCACGCGTCCGGGCAGAGTTAATTTGATGTCTTCCAGCAACACCGGTGCGGCATAAAGATTATCCACCGGAATATCGAAAAAACCTTGAATCTGTCCGGCATGCAGATCGATCGTAACGACCCGGTCAGCACCGGCGGTGCAGAGCAGATTCGCCACCAGCTTGCTGGTGATCGGGGTGCGCGGAGCAACTTTGCGATCCTGACGAGCATAGCCGAAGTAAGGGATAACCGCTGTGATCTGGGCCGCCGAAGCACGCCGCAGGGCATCGAACATCACCAGCAGTTCCATCAGTGTATTGTTGGCCGGAGCACAGGTCGACTGAATCACGTAAACGTCGCGACCACGCACGTTCTCGCCGATTTCGACCATCACTTCGCCGTCGGAAAATGCCTTGACCGTCGACTTGGCCTGTTCGATACCGAGATCCGCGCAGATCCGCGCAACCAGTTCGCGATTCGAATTACCACCGAATATCTTAATATGGCCCATACTCTGGAACTCCCCGGCTCTGAAAAGGTGTAGGTCATGGCACAGCCATGACCTACTGATTGACTGGCGGAGTGTAGTTTTAATCAACCACAGACTCCTTGAAAAGTGGCTGGGGCGCCAGGGATCGAACCTGGGAATGCCGGAATCAAAATCCGGTGCCTTACCGCTTGGCGACGCCCCATTAATCTTTTATTTATCAGATTGGCTGAACTGAAAAAACTCGCCAGTCGGTCGCGCCCCGTAACTCCTCGGCCGCAGCATCAGCCGCGCTGCGAGAAGGGTAAACTCCGAAAACCGTCGCGCCGCTCCCCGACATCAGCACTCCCTGAGCACCAGCGGCAAGCAATCGATCTTTTACAATTTTCACCTGCGGGAACTTCGGGAGCGTTGCGGCTTCGAGATCATTGTGCAGCAGAGCGATCAACTCGGCAGCCTGTCCAGAAAACCTCGGCAGTCTAGCCGCATCATTTTTCGATGTCAATACCAAATTTTCATAGACCCACTTCGTCGCCACCGCGACCTTTGGGTTGACCAACAGATAGCAGACATCAGGCAGCCCCGCAACCGCCTGTAACCGGTCGCCAATCCCTGTCGCCCAGGCCGTTTTCCCGAAAATGAAGAACGGCACATCGGCCCCCAGCTTCACCCCGATCCGCATCAATTCGGCGCGTGACAGCCCCAGCCCCAGCAGCTGGTTGAGACCGGTCAAAACGGTTGCGGCATCGGACGACCCGCCACCGAGTCCGGCAGCGACGGGAATGTGTTTGTCGATAACGATCCTTATCCCGCCAGAGTGATCATTTATTTCCAGCAGTTGTTGCGCTGCCCGGGCCGCGATATTTTCTTCCCCGGCAGCCAGCACCAAACCGTCGCAAACCACATTAACGCCCGGTTCTGCTGTCAGCTCCAGGGTAATTTCGTCATAGAGCGAAACCCGCTGCATCAACATCGCCAGCTCGTGATAACCGTCCGGGCGCTTGCCCAGCACGTGCAGACAGAGATTGATCTTGGCCGGAGCTTGCAGCTTGAGGATGGCTTGATTCATTGGTTTGGTGATTTCTGGCTGCTAAACTCCCGGAATGCCAAGCGGTCCCGGCATATCGGGAAGACAACCGGCCAGCAGCAGCACACCCATCCCCAACAGCACCAACCAGAAGATTCTATTCATCATTTTTCTCCTTGCTTAGATGGCCCGTAAGCCGTCGGCAAACACACCTTCACCGCCCTTGTTCAGACCGAATTAAATGACACCCGAGGTGGACAGTCCTTGCAATTGATCGCCTGCTGACTTAATCTCGGCAGGGTTGATCAAGATGCACACCGGTGTCGTTGATGCGTCCCGTTATGAGGTGCTTTTTAGCCTTCCCGAAAAAAATTGTCAATCAGAGAATTCCGCCATGACCTTGCTCTATTTTCTTGATCTCCTCGTCGCCGCTTCCGGTGCCTGGGCCGGGGTACGCCGGGGGAGCACTCTTTTATCTGTTGCGCCCCCCCTGCCGGAAGAGCTGACGCTGCTGATCACCGCTTTGACCGTCATCGTCATCCGCTTGCTCGCTATTCGCAACAACTGGTCGCTGCCGCACGCACACAGTCAATAGACACGCGCAATTTCGCAGTGGTTAATTCGACCAACACACGGGGTAAAGTAACTCGCTCTGCCACCATCGCCACCATAATCGCTTGAATCTTTTTCACGCCGGGTATAAGGTGCGGACAGATCAGAAGAGGCCTGCATGAAACCACCCAAGAAGAGCATCAAACCTGCACCGCCCCCCGCCCCCCGCCCCCCGCGTAAGCCGGTCGATACGGTTGAGTTCACGATCGACAGACTGAATGTCGAGGGGATCGGCGTCGCGCGCGACGGACACCGCGAGGTATTGATCGCCGGTGCGCTGCCGGGCGAAAGGGTGGTGGTGCACATTGTCCATCGCGGTCAACGTCGGCTCATCGCCGACCTGCGGCGCATCCTCACTCCCAGTCGCGAACGCATCCCCTCTCCGTGCAAGGTTGCACGCAAGTGTCTCGGTTGTCCACTGATCGCGCTCCACAGTCGGGCGCAGCGCCGTTTTAAATTCGATCGCGTCCGCAACGCCCTGATTGCCATGCCAACACTGGAGTCTATCTCGGTACAGCCCGTACAGGATGCCCCCGCAGCGCTCGGCTACCGCACCCAGGCTAAACTGGCGATCGGTGGTAACCGGCGTGACGTGCGCATTGGTCTGTACCGGCGCGGCAGCCACGATATTGTCGATATCGACAACTGTCCCCTCCATCATCCACTGATCAACCGGATCGTCGCTGTGGTGCGCGAAGAAATCATCAAGCAAAAAGTTCTGGTCTACGATCCCCGCCGCAAACGCGGGTTGCTGCGTTATGTGGCGATTCGGGTCAGTCCGACCAACAACAAGGCGCTGGTGACCTTCGTCACCACTGAGCGCAACTATAACGAAATGACCGCACTGGCCAAATGGCTCAAGCGCAAAGTCCCTGAGGTTGTCGGCGTCCACGAAAATGTCAATATGTCAGACGGCAACGTCATTTTTGGCCGCACAACGTTCAAGCTTTTAGGTGTTGATGATCTTTTTGACCGGGTCGGTGCTGTCCAGTTGAGTCTTTCCCCGACCGCCTTCTTTCAGGTGAATCACGATCAGGCGACCCATATCTACCAGCTGGTGCAAAAATGGGCCGAACCCACTGCGAGCGATACCGTCCTCGACCTTTACTGCGGCATCGGCGGCATCGCCCTGCATCTCGCTGCCGTTGCCGGACGGGTGATCGGCATTGAAAGTAACGAGGAAGCAATTCTCAACGCGCGCCGCAATGCCGTATTGAATAATCTGAAAAATTGTGTTTTTTATGCCGGAATGGCTGAAGACCTACTGGAGGACATGGCCGAAGAGCTGCCACTTCGACCGATTGTCGTTGTCAACCCGCCCCGTAGCGGGTGCGCTGAAAGTGTTCTGCAAGCCATCATCTCGCTGCGGCCGAAAAAGCTGATCTACGTTTCCTGCAACCCCGATACACTGGCCCACGATCTCGATATTCTGGTCAAAGCCGGTCTCAAGCCGATCACTGCCCAACCGGTCGATATGTTTCCGCAGACCCCGCACGTGGAAACGGTCGTCCTGCTTGCAGGTGCCTGAGCTGCGTTCCCGGCTCACCATACGACGCGAAAACCGCAGCACCCAACAGCAGCTCGCACAATGCAGCAGGCATCGTCACTTACACAAATAACGTAACCGATCGTTGGAATAGCGCGCAAAGTGCGAACCAGGATAGTTCGCGACAACCTGCTGATAAAGTTCGCTCGCGTGGGTTTTATCGGCCTGCTGTTCGTATCGTTTTGCCGCTTCGTAAAGTTCACGCGGCGAATCACGCCACAGTGTCAGTGATGACACAAACATCACCACGGCGACTATTCCCACGACCATCCCTGCTCCAGCCAAAAACCGTTCCTGCGTCATCATGTCTGCCCCCGAGCCTTTAATTATTTTTTACTAATTATGGTATTTTAACAGACAATATTTTTATGTCCACCCTTCTCCTGCAATCTTGCATTTGGCGATCACAGTCGTTATAGTGGCCGCGATTTACAGAAAGGGATGAGAATGAAAACCCTCGACTGTCGCACCTGGCAATGCCCCACCCCCGTGATCGAAACCCGCAAGCTGCTCCTGGCTGAACCGGGGAACAGTCTGACTGTCCTGGTCGCCGATTCGTCGGCACGTGAGAATGTCAGTCGACTCGCGCAAAGCCTTGGTTACGAGGTTGCAACGGACGAGACAAACGGCAGCTACACCCTCCATTTAACCTGTTCCGGCAGCCACGCCGTCGCCACCGCAACCAGCGCCGCGCCGGGTAAAACCGTTCTTTTCGTTACCGGCGAAACCCTCGGCAGCGGCAGCGATGAACTTGGTCACATTCTGCTGAAAAATTTCCTGATGACCCTGATTGATGCCACAACGCACCCGGACACCATCCTGTTCGTCAATGGCGGAGTCAAGCTCACCGTCACCGGTTCCGATCTGCTGTCGACACTCAACACCCTGTCCAGCAACGGTGTCGATATCGCCTCTTGTGGTCTCTGTCTGGAATTTTACGGCATCAAGGACCAACTGGCCGTCGGCCGGATCGGCAACCTGCTCGAAACCGTTGAGACCCTGCATCAGGCTGGCCGGGTGATTCGGCTTTAAATCCTCCTTACGGGAGTAGTTCGTGATCTGGTGCCACGCCCGGTCTTCAAAACCGGTGGGGGGCGTATCCCGTCCCCGGTGGGTTCGATTCCCATCTGCTCCCGCCATTACCAATAAAAACGGGGACTCAGCAAAATTTTGCTGAGTCCCCGTTGTTATTTTCCGCTCTTTATTTTCACGAAAATCACCGCTTGTCATGTCGCTGTTCCCGCAACCAAATCAGTTCAAAAGCTCCACTCTTACAGGGTGGAGCGCATCTTTTGGGGAATTTCTTGTCCACTTGACACTGGGAAGGGTTTCCCGTCCTTCTGGCCAATGCAGGAGAAAGCTACCAGTTTGATTCTAGCCAGGTTGAACGGCAACTTTCCACAGATGCTCTGAAGGAGCGCTACCACCGACTCGTATTACTTTCGGCCGCAGTCTATGCTTATTACAAGCTGACATTTTCATGGTTGAGTAAGCTAAAGAAAAATTTCTCCGCTGACGATAAGAGTCGGGTAAAGGCCTGGCGCAATGCCCTGGCCCACTACCAGACGCCAGATTGGATGAATGAGGAATGCGATCCCGAGCGAGTCAGGGGTCTGTTTGAACTGTACTATGAAGAGAAAGTCGAAAAAGACCGGAGACGCAAGGATCGTTACGAAGAGTTCTCGCTGGAATATGCCCTGTCACAGGTCTTCTCCCCAAAACAGAAGGAGCTGTTCAGGAAGAAGCTGGAGGGCGACCCTCTGACTAAGACGGAGCAGGAATACTATTCTCGAACAGTGAAGAAGAAAGTGGTTGCACTCGCCAACTCGGAGCTGCATAGTTTAGCCAGGAAATTACTGGAGCAATAGCATATATTAGATATTTTGCAACATTGCGGAATATCTGGTAAAAAACCCCGCTCAGAGGACGAGGGTTTCTACTTCACACTAAATTAACCGCTTGTCGCTATCTGGAACCACTGGGGCGCTTTGAAAACCATTTTGTCAGTGATGCCGATATCCCGCTCATGTTATTCCCCCTCAGTTCCATTCGGCTTGTGTTTAATGAACGTTACCTCAAATGCCTTGCATGGGCGGTACTGCTGAAGCCGATTGGCGAAAGTAAAGGCATCGTTCATCTCATAGTGTTGGAAGATATCGAGGCCGCGATCCAGAGAAATTTTCCAGCCGTGGTCGGTCACGATGTGGCGGGCATGGATCGTGCCGGTGCCGTCGAACTCCCAGGTGAAGTTCACGCCCACTGCACTGGCGGACTCCTTCATCTTCTCGAAGTTTTCCTTTTGTTGTTCGCCTTTGAACTCGTCTTCCGTCGTCACCAGATGCACGGATACTTCCTCATCCGGAGCCTTGTGCTTGACCACCGTCTCCAGAAATTCCATGAAGTTGCGCATCTGGTAAAACAGGCGGATGTACGGATCAGTGGTCGTGATCGCAGTTGCTCCCTTGAGATAAGGGCCGAGCAGCGTATCGAAGGAGAGGCCCTTCTGGTTCTCCTGGAATGTGAGGTGCTTTTCTTTGAGGGCGGGCTCGGCCGGTGCCAGTGGTTCGGATGGACCTTGGTGTGAGCCCGGTTGCGCAGCTTCTAAGATTTCCCCGTCTTCGCCCTCGGCGATGGTCTTGTGGTAGTAGCCGGGGTATTCCTCTTCTTCGAGCGTGGTGACAGGCTTGGCCTGGCCATCACTGTCTTGATAGGTAAAGCGGACGTTGCCGTAGGTGGAATCAATGCGCATCAGTTGGTCTTTAACGCGCTTGCGGCCCTCAATCGCGAACCGCAGCAGTTCCTCGATCTCTTCCTTGGTCGCCCCGTCATGCGGAAAGAGGATCTTCATCAGGCCGGAGAACGTCTTGTTGATGCCATCGCGGTCCCGCGTCGAGATATCGGAGGAGAGGGAGAAGTGCTCCTTGTAGCGGTCCGAGTAATCGTGATTGCGCAGCGAGCGAAGGATCTCGGCCAGGTAGTCCACCACGAAGCCGTAGCCGTTGGAAAACATCTCGCCCCGGATGATGTCGACCTCCCAGCCCGGGATATAGAAATGGATACGGTCAAGAAATGCGGAGTCGTAGAACTTGTCGGGCAGCTCGCAAAAAAGATCCGAGTGTTTGAGCATGTAGGGCACGGTGTGCTGAGTGTTGCCCACGAAAACCATGGACGCCTCCGCGCCCAGCGTCTCGACGCCCCGCGAGAAGGACTTGTTGGCCATGTAGTTCTTCATGATGTCGACCAGGGCCTTGTCGACGCGTTTTTGCTTTCCGGCAAACTCGTCGAAGGCAACACAGTCCCAGTAACCGACCAGGCCGATCTTTCCGGAAGAGTTGTTCACGAAGAGCTTGGGAACTGTGATCTCGCCGCCGGAGATCAGGATGCCGTGAGGCGAGAACTCCGAGTAGATGTGCGATTTGCCGGTCCCCTTCGGGCCAAGTTCGATCAGGTTGTAGTTGCGCTCGCAAAACGGGATCAGGCGGATCAACTGGGTCAACTTGCTGCGCTTGCCGAACATCTCGGGGTTGAAGCCGATGCTCTGTATCAGTAAATCGATCCATTCATCGGTGGTGAGCTGTTTGCGGGCTTCAAGGTAGCTGTCAAAATCAAACTGAGAGAGTTGAATGGGCTTGAGGGTCGACAAGATCCAGGGGCTGGCGTTCTTGTCCTCGGTGAATTCATATTCGATGTCGGCAATGCACCACACGCCGCTGACCAGCAACTTGGGGTGGGTCTTGACCGTACCCGAGTCGACCAGCACTTTCTTGATGCCGAGGTTCGAAAACTCCGCTTCGTAGACGTCGGCCTTGTCGTTCAAAGCCACGCCAATCTTGTCGATGACCTTGTAACGCCCTTTCTCCTTGATGTTCGAGCGAACCAGACCCGCCTCGTTGCGATGCACGTAATGTTTGCGCAGGATCTCCTTGACCGTCTCGATGCCGGTCTGGATGGTCGGCTCATCGCTGGTGGCGCAATACTGGCCCAGCAGGTATTCCAATACGTAGGAGGGAACGATGGCGTTGCCCTTGACCGTCTTGACGAGATCCTTGCGGACAACGAGTCCCGGGAAGTGTGTGTTGATTTTCTGGTCAAGTTCGTTCATCGGTCACCCGTCCTTTAAAAGTCGAAGTCGCTGGTAAATGAGCGCCGCATCAGGTAGCGGAGCGACTTGTATTCCTTGTAATGTGAAGTCCCGGCGTGTTTTTCCTCCAGCCGTAAAATGACCTCCTGGCCATTGGCCTCGTCGGCCTTGCGGGTCAGCACGAAGCGCACCTGCAGCTCCCGCTCACGGGGATTGTCCGAGCTCAGGTCAAAGGTCAGGTCGTGGCTGTCGGAGATCAGGTCGCCTGCCTCGGTGTAGATGCCGGCCCGCAGCACACGCGGCTGGATCTTGTCCGTCACCGGTCCGGCCTGATACATCGTCACCGCCAGTTGCCCGGAGGTAATCACCGAGCTGGCTCCGCGCAGGATATCCACCTCGACGGCGGTGACATCGCTCTGGCGCTTCTTGTTGATCTTGAGCACCGGGATCACCACCTCTTGCAGCGACGCACCGCCATGCACAAAGCGGCTGCCGGAGCCCTTCAGGCGCAGGCGGTTGATCGACTTGGGAATCTGGACTTCGACCTCTCCGGAAAGACCCAGTTGTTCAGACGAGAAACTGTGCAGGCTGGCTGACTCATCAAGCCCCTTGCCGAGCACGAAACGCCTGTCACGGTAAAGCATCACCTCGCCCTTGGCCTCGACACTGGCAAAGTCGCTCTCGTCCAGCGGTCGATGTTGGTAGATGAAACCATGATCGGCGGTAACAAGAATATTGTTGGCATTCGCTGCGGTCAGTTTCTTCACCAGTCTGACGATATCGCCCAGGGTTTGCTCAGCGGCTTCAAAGGCTAGCCCCTCCGAATGCATCTTATCGCCAGTATGGTCAATGCGATTGTGGTAGATGTAGAGCACATCGTTACTTTTCAGCAGTTCGCGGCTACCATCCCGATCCAGCTGCATAAACTCTTCGGCGGTAATGGCTTCACCACGGCCATTCAGGGCCGCTTGCAGGATCTTGGTGCGATTAACCCTACCCTGGGAGCTTTGCCCATCCACCAGCACGGTGCCGGTCTCGTTGTCGGCAATCGCCAGCTCCTTGTTGGGCAACAGCGCCGCCATGCCAAGCTGGGTGTAGCTGGGCAGCATCGAAAGCACCGGTTCCAGTTCGGCGCTGTAACGATCCTCCTGGCGGATCAGGCTCAGCAGTTCATCGCCGATCTCGTAGCGCATGGCATCGGAGATGATCACGCAGACCTTGTTGTCCTTGCGCAGGAACGGCCGGACCCAGTGCTCGAAAAACTCCTTCTGCTTGCGCACGGGGAAGGCTTCCCATTTTGATGCCGCATCCACAAAGGTCTGGAAGCGGTCGCCCAGCTTCAGCAGGTAGTTGTTGGAGTAGAGGTTTTCGACCTGATCGGTCAGGCTGCCCATCAGCGACGCCTGTCCCGACATGCGCACATGGTAGGTAAACTTGCGGTAAAGCTGATCGAGCTGATACCAGATGCGGCTGTAGCGCTGCACGCCTTCGGCCAGGCTGTCCATGGATAGCTTGGCCTCGCCCAGTGCGTGGGTAAACTGGGCGGCGTAATCGACCGCCTCGTACAGATGCCGGTATTCGCGATACCAGTGGCCTTGTCGCCGCTGGCGAACCCAGATCGCCACGTCACCGCTGGAGGCCGTGCGGGATGCCACCGCCCGCACCAAGTCGCTGATGATCTTCTGGTCAATCAGGCGGAAGTAATCCAACTCGATCAACTCCCGGAAATCCCGCTTGGCCAGATCCTGCTCAATCCCGAGGACCTCGGCGCATTCTCCCGAGAGGGTCTCGAAGCCGCCTTCGAACTGACGGCTGTCTTTCCAGCGCTTGAGAAACACCATGGCATCGCCGGTCAGGGTTGGAACCACGAATGAACACGAATTGACACGAATGTTTTTCTGGTTTTCGAAGTTCTGGAAATAGCAGTGCTTGAAAAGAGTGACAGCGAAGTCACGGATACTTGGTTCCGCAGATTCATAACCATAGCACCGTTTCATCTGTTCCCAGAAATAGGCATCCAGTCCAAACTTTTTGATAAGCTTGAATCGCTCTCCACTTTCGTGTTCATTCGTGTCTATTCGTGGTTCGCTGTCGGCCAGCTCCTGCAGCAGGTTTTCCACCACCGCATCCATGCGCGGCTCGCTGCCGGTGCATACCGCCAGCATCTTCAGGCGAATCTGTCCGGCGGTGTCGTCCGCTTTCAGCAGCTTCTTGAGGGCGTCCTTGCGCTTGATCGCCTGGAAGAACTCCGCATGGGCTTGCACCACATCCGTGAACTCCAGGCTGAGCTCCAGTTCGGACAGCCAGATGGCCACCTGGTCGGTGCGGAACTCGCCATGGGCCAGTTGTACATCCAGCAGCCAGTTATCCAGATGCGGGGGCTCTGGGCCTTCACGGTAGAGCAGGAATTTCTGTTCCGGTTGCTCGCGCAGGAGCTTGTACTTAATGCCGTACTCGTTGTTGATCAGTTCCAGCTTCTCTACGCCGGGAAGCTGAAGCGCCTCGAAATCGTCGCGCAACTCCTGCTTGGCGTCGTACCAGAAGACGATCCGGTGCCGGTCGAAGAGTTTGGTCAGGGCCTGGGCAATGCGTTCGTTCATGCGGCAACAATGCCTCCGAACAGGTAACGAATAGTGGTCCAGAACTCTCCAAAACGCCCTGCTGTATCTTTGTCTAGATAACCCGAGACAAACGCTTGAAACTCCTCATTCGATAGCCTGTCATCCAGAAATGGTTCGATGACTTTTCTTCGAAGGGAATTAAGCTTCGGGATATCAAGACCCAGTTTTTTTATGGTCTCAGCTGCTGCCGCATCTTGCTCAGCAGCAGGTTTGATCAACCCATCGCCTTCAAAAACGAACCGCTCTTCGCAGCTGGAATCAACCGGTGAGACTAACAAATCAGGATCGAACCAGTCTTCCTTAAGGTTGCCACAGTGGCGAGGTTCGCCTTTCTTGACTTGGACCTGGCAAGAGCAGAGTAGATTGCCAAAATCAAGCGGATCAACCACAGGATCACTCTGTGGCCGAAAATGTTCGATATGGGAATCGTCCTCTGAAAGCCGTCGCTCACAGTAGCAGCATATATGACACTGTTCAGCCATCAAGGCTTCTTTGACGACTCTTTTGGTATCCCCGCTCAAAACTGAGTAAGTTGGTTGCCAATCCTCGTTGGCGAGCGATTTCCAGTTGGTAAAGACCTGGGGCTCAGCCCCCTTCAGAATATGCTTCATTTGCCGATCAACTCCTTGCGCTTGATCAGCACCGCGGCCTTAGCCAGGTCTGGGTCTTCACCGATTAAATCCTCCAGTTCGCCAATAGATTTTTTAGCATTTTCGAGAGCGCCGTCATCAATCTGCTCATAGATCTGCCGGAACGAATCATTCACATCATCCGGTCGTGTCGTTTCTAGGCCCATTAAATCCTCCAGCACTCGTTCAACCGTTTTTCCGTAGGACTCCGAAGGGCGAAGTGACGTGAGCCCCTCTTCAGACATCCTAAGGAGGAACAGATTTTCAGGTTGCACATGCGTAATGACATGCGGGGAGTGTGTTGAAACCAGAAATTGGCAATTGGGAAATATCTCCATGAACTTAGGTATGACCATACGCTGCCATTTTGGGTGAAGATGCAGGTCGATTTCATCAATAAGGATAATCCCATCACCCTCCAATGGATTTCTGCGCATAGGGTTGGCAATCGCCATGCGCCGAGCCAAATCACCGACCATCGCCATCAGGCATTTTTCCCCGTCGGAGAGTTGATTGACCGACAGCCGTTTGTTGTTTTTTTTCACCTCCATGCGCAGGGGATTGCGCCGTACAGTTAGGTCGGAAAATTCCGGCAAAAACTGATTTAGAGCGGTTCGCACTGCCTCAAGCTGAGGATCTGGAAACTGAAAATCTTCAGGCTTAATAAGATCGTTCACATATCTTCTATTCTCATTTTCCAAATCCTCCCGCTCTCGGAACCATTCAAAAAAAGTTCTAAAATTAGCACCGCTCGTTAAGGACCCATCGTAAGCTGAAAGAAGATCGAAACGGTGTCGTTCTCGTATTCGGAGAGGAATATCGAGTACTGCTCTATTGACGGGATAATATGCTAACAATGGGAGATTGACATTCCCATTATTTTCAGAAATATCAAGTTGAATAACTTTAATAATTTCTGTCAATTGAACTAGTATTGAAGAATTATCTTTTTTTACGTATCCTTTGCGAATTTTGATAATATTCCAAGTGAACGAACGATCTACAAAACTACAAGTTGTTTCAAGCATGGCCATCGGGGCGTCATTTTTTATATCGGTCTCTGCAATTGGCCTCCCTGAAGAGCTTGCATGTTTAATTCTATTGGCAAACCATGAAAGCAATATCGCAGTCGCATCTAAAGTAGTCGATTTCCCTGAACCATTCATCCCAACAAAAACGTTCAATTGAGGGTGTAATTCCAGGCTTAGATTTTTGGCCCCTCGATAAGCGATCAAATTAAGTTTTTGAATATGCATGTCAATCCTCCTTTGCATCCAGGCCGACGATCTTCTTCAAGGCCGCGCCGAGTTTGGGGTAGTTGACCTTCACGCCGTCGTCGAGGTCGATCTCCACCTGCTCGGTGGCCAGCGGGTAAAGCACTTCGCGCTCGTACTCCTCCATCTCGGCGATCATCTTGGTGATCTTCTCGATTTCTTTCAGGGCCTTGGTCTTATCACTCTGGCTGCTGCTGGCGCTGATACTGACCGCCTCCAGATGGTTCTTGTGGGAGGTGAGCTTGGTGCGGAACTCGCGCAGGTAATCGTTGAGCACCACGCTGACCGTATCCGGGCGGTAGCGATGCATGTAGATCAACGCATTGAAACTGCCCTTGGGACTGGAGAACAACCAGTAGATGGGGCGCTTCTTGTAGCGCCTCACATGG
>JARGFI010000011.1 GCA_029210745.1 Desulfuromonadales bacterium | reverse complement strand
CCTGAATCTTAACGCCATGATGAAACGACTGGTTTTACCCGCAAGCTGGAGGCGTAGACGGTTCAAGGCGGTCAGATTCGGACTTATCAATCTGGCAGGCCAAGTCCGGGAGCGTTCGCGTCAGCTGCAAATCCTCATCAGCCCCAGGCAACCGGCTTATGCGTTACTGTTGCAGAGTCGAGAGCGCATATTGACTTTGGCCCGAGGGGGCCCGCCGCTCATGGCTTAGGCAGGCAGATATCGACATAAACGGCAGGAAGAGGCTATCCCCAAAGGGTCAATTGCGCCTAAAATGGGCACAGAAAGGAAATCAGGAAGCCACTTTTTAAGAAAACCAGCCATGAAGACAAAATTGGCGGCAAAATTAACCAGATTTTAATCGAACAGACCGCTCAAGGCGGGTCGGAACCCCCTTATAAAAAATGTGCTGGTGGATCTGGGTGGAGTTCTTTTCCTTGCCCACAAAATGGAAATCGACTAAACTTCGCAGATTGCAATTAAGTCTGGAGGTGCCCTTATGTGTCGCAATCTGCTTCTTGTCCTGATTGCTCCTTCTCCCTCTCCCTTGCCGCCACGCGCGGCATCAGCATCGTCGCTAAAGACCCGGCCACCGGCGAAAGTGGCGAAGTTCGGCTCTACAATAAAAGTTACGCCGTCATTGTCGGTATCGACCGGTATAAAAACCTTCCTGCCGACAAGCAGCTCAGCAACGCCGTACGCGATGCCCAGGGGGTTGCCGAGGTGTTGCGGCGCAACTACCAGTTCGATGAAATCATCACCCTGACCGATGAGCAGGCGACCAAAGAGCGCATTATGCGCCTGCTGACCACCGATCTGCCGAAGAAGATGAGCAATGAAGACGCGCTCTTCGTCTTCTGGGCCGGACATGGCAATCAACAAAAGAATGTTGATGGCGATCTGGGCTATCTGATCCCTTACGACGGTTCCGTCGATGCGATTTATCGTAATATCACTATGGCCGAGATTCGCGATACGATCTCCAAAACCCTTCCGGCCAAACACGTCTTTTATGTGATGGATGCCTGTTACAGCGGGTTGCTCGCCACCAAGCGGAGTCTCGATGGCACGACCAGTCGCGATTTGGGCTACCTGAGAGAGATCACCAAAGAGCGCGTCCGCCAGGTACTGACCGCCGGGAGCAAGGGGCAGGAGGCGCTTGACGGAGGTCCAAACGGGCACTCGGTCTTTACCGGACGCCTGATCGAGGCGCTGGAGGCGGCGGGGGATTTTGTGACCGCGAACGAGATTCAGACGATTCTCAAAGAAAAGGTCTATCAGGATGCTCGCGCGCGCAACCACAACCAAACGCCGGGGTTCGGGACATTGTACGGCAGTGGTGATTTTGTTTTTGTGCCAAATGTGCGGCAGAAAGTTGCCGATGTAGCCGCCGAAGTTGCCAAACTCGAAGCGGAGATGGCCGAACTGGCCCGTCAGGAAGCCGCCGCCAGAAAATCACAAAACGAAGTGGCCCGCCGTGAGGCCGAACGCCAGCGGCAGATTGCCGAGGCAAAACTTAAAGCCGAAAAACTGCGGCAGGAGCAACTTGCCGCCGAAGCCCAACGGCAGGAGCAACTACGTCGCGAACAACAGCAGCACCTTGCCAAAGTACAGCAGCAAGAAGCTGAGTTGGCCGCCAGGCGCAGCGAAGAAGAACAGCGCCTGGCCGCGCTCAAAGCCGAAATCGAAGCCAAACGTCAGCGCGCTCCGGCGACTCAGAGTGCCACTATTGAAGCCGCTGTTGCCGAGATCCGGCGCCTGGCACAAGAGATCGACAGCATCGAAGCCGCCTTTGCCAAAGAACAGCCCGTCGCCGAAAAACGCATCGTTGCGCGCTACGCTGCGCTGCTGGCCGAGGTCAAGGCCCAGGAAAAAGCCGCCAAAGGCAAGCCGCTGGTGCAGGATATGTTTGAAACCGCCGCCGAGTTTGCCGCGCGCAAAAAGAACGCCACCGGGTTTTACCGTGAGCGGCGCAAAGAACTCGAAGCGCAGCGCCTAAGTGAACTGACCGCCCTGCGGCAGCGCATCGACCAGGAGTCACGCGCCCAGACCGCGCCCTTGCGGCAAGAGCTGGCGACCCTGTCCAACAAAGACTACCCCATCGACCCGACATCCCTCGCGCTGCACGTCGGGCGCTACGATATTGATCGGGGTGTTTTCCCTTTCACGCTCGCAAACAAATCAAAGTCTGCCACCGTGCAGGTGGCGATGAACGGCACCATTCGCCTGGGGCGTGATGACGCCAAAGAGTGGTATGGGCAGCTGCAAAACGGCTTTGTGCGCCCGCAGGTCACGGCCAGGCCGGGGGGGAAGGTGGTGCAGGTGGCGCTGGCCAACGATGTGACCGATGAACTGTTGCTGACTCTGGTGGACGGGGAGTTTCTTTCTGCGCGGGGGATACGTGAACGGGAACGGGAACGGGAACGGGAACGCCTGAATCAACTTACCGGAGGGATGGAGTTCGTGTTCGTTCCCGGTGGCTGTTACCCGATGGGGAACCAGTTTGGGGATGGGGACTCCGCCGAACAGCTGGTGCACGAGGTCTGTGTTGATTCCTTCCGGTTGGGTAAATTTGAAGTCACCCAGGGGCAGTGGCGCAAGGTGATGGGAAGTAACCCGTCATACTTTAAGAACGGCGACAACTACCCGGTGGAGCAGGTGAGCTGGAACGACGTGCAGCAATTCCTCCGCAAGTTGAACCGGCAGACCGGCAAGACGTTCCGTTTGCCGACCGAGGCAGAGTGGGAGTATGCCTGCCGCAGTGGAGGGAAGATAGAGAAGTACTGCGGTGGCAGTGATGTGGATTCTCTTGCCTGGTACTCCGGTAACTCCGGCAGCAAGACGCATCCGGTCGCCCAGAAACAGCCGAACGGTCTGGGTCTTTATGATATGTCTGGCAATGTGTGGGAGTGGTGCCAGGATCGGTACGATAGTGTCTATTATGGCAAGAGCCCGCGCAACAACCCGCAAGGTCAGTCCAAGGGCTCCAACCGCGTGAATCGCGGCGGCAGCTGGAACGACGGGCCGGCCCTCGTGCGGTCGGTGAATCGTTTCAGGGACACGCCCGGCTACCGTGTCTTCAACCTCGGCTTCCGGCTGGCCTTCCCCGCCAGGTCAGAGCGGTAGCGCAGGGGCGTCAGGAGGCACGGGAGGGCGAGGCGGAGCCGCCCGGACGATGCCGGATGTGCCCCGGAGCTTCGGATCGCTGATGGAGCCCTGCTTTTGTCGTGGGAGCGGCTTTCAGCCGCGAAGCCTTTGGTGGTTGATGGAACCCTGTTCGCGGCTGGGAAGCCGCTCCCACAAAGTTGGAGTTCTTTTGCTAGTTGACAAACACACCAAAATGGCAGATTGTTGATCAAGGTTTTTAGCCTCCAGCTCACCATAATCACCGCTGAGGAGAATAGGACATGGGGGTAAATCGGCAGCCCATGATCGAAGAAATCAGGAACTGTCTCCGGACTCTCAACCCGGCCAAAGTGATTTTGTTTGGTTCTCATGCCAACGGCACCGCCAGCATTGACAGCGATATCGACCTGATTGTGGTTTTAGACAAAGACACGACATCAAGCTGTTTCCGGGAAAAAATGCAGGACACGGTTGCCGTCAAAAAGTTGCTCGCTGACATTAATCGCCGGGTTGCACTGGACGTGCTTGTTTTCAGTAAGCCCGAATGGCAGGCCCTGCTCAGTTCACAGAGTTCCTTTAGCCGGGAAATCCTTGCAAAGGGGATTACGCTGCAATGAATGGGATGGCGCAGGAATGGCTGGCCCGAGCCCTGGAAGATTTGAAGACCGTCGAGAAGCTTCTTGGTGACGAAGGGCTCGCTAATGTTGCCGCCTTTCATTCACAGCAGTGCATTGAAAAATGTTTCAAGGGCGTGATTGAAGCGTCCGGTCAGCCTGTTCCCAGGGTCCATGACTTGATCCGGTTGGCAGGAATTGTTGCAGAAATACTGACAATCCCTGTCGATGAAGACACCTTGATTGAATTAAGCACCGTCTATCTCGGTTGCCGCTATCCGGCTGCCACCGGGTTCCTCCCCTCCGGCAAGCCCGACAACGAAGCTGTTGAGAGATTTTACCGGACTGCCAGCCAAATTTACAAATCAGTGGCCGAATAATCCCTCCCTTTCATCGAAAGGGGCGCAGGCTTTTCTCCGCTGGATTTAATTATCTTTCTCCGAATATCTCTCGTTTAAACCCCGTAAAAACCTCTATGTTTCCCCCAAGTTATTCTTGACGAATAAGATAAACATTCGCATAATGAATCTTCCCTTATTTGGAGGAATAACGATGAAATTTTCTACCAAGAGTCGTTACGGCTTACGCGCTTTGTTTGATATGGCCTATCATTCCGGGACGCTGCCGGCACAGATCAAGGATATTTCGCGGCGGCAGAATATCTCGCCGCGCTATCTGGAACAAATCTTTCAGGATCTTAAAAAAGCCGGACTGCTCAACAGCCGCCGTGGGCCTCAGGGGGGGTATTCGCTGGCAAAAAAGCCTCAGGAAATCAGTGTTAGAGATATTGTGCTGGCGGCGGAAGGGGCGATGACCCTGACGAAAAGCGACAAGAAGACGGACGCTACGGAGTCGTGCGAATTTGACAACCAGTGTGTCACCCAGCGGATCTGGGCAGAGGCGAGTCAAAAGCTGGAAGACTATTTTGAATCGGTCACCCTCAAGGATCTCTGTGATGAGGGGAAACAGCTGGGGCTTGAAAAGGAGCTTGATCATCGTTTCATGTATTACATTTGATAAGGGGGTAGGTTGAATGGCTATACAGCAAAAATACACCAAATTGCAAAATATACTGCGTGAGCTGAAATTTGTGGTGGTGGCATTTTCCGGTGGCGTGGATTCGACTTTTTTGCTGAAGGTTGCACGCGATACCCTGGGGGCGGAAAAGGTGTTGGCGTTGACGGCGAGTTCGCCGACGTATCCGGAATATGAGCTGGAAGAAAGTCGTGAGCTGGCCAGGCACATGGGGGTGCGCCAGGAGGTGGTCGAAAGCAACGAACTGGAGATTCCCGGTTTTGCTCAAAACGACCGCATGCGCTGTTATCATTGCAAGCTGGCGCTGTTCAGTATTTGTGGTGCCAAGGCAAAAGAGCTTGGCTACCATTTCATTCTCGATGGGTCAAACCTCGACGATCTCGGCGATTATCGCCCCGGACGCCAGGCGGCGCTTGAGCTTGACGTGCGCTCACCGCTCCTTGAGGCGGAACTGACCAAAAATGACATCCGTTATCTCAGCCGCGAACTCGGCCTGCCCACCTGGTTCAAGCAACCCTTCGCCTGTTTGTCCTCACGCTTCCCGTACGGCGTTGAGATCACGGCTGAGCGTTTGCGTCAGGTCGGTCGTTGCGAGATGTTTCTGCGCAAGCACAAATTCAACAGTTACCGGGTGCGTTACCATCACGAAACGGCACGCATTGAGGTTGCGGTTGAAGATTTTTCACGGTTTCTTGACGAAGATTTTCGATCGGTACTGCTGGCTGAATTCAAGGCGGCGGGTTTCACCTACGTCGTGCTCGATCTGGAGGGTTACCGCACCGGGAGTATGAATGAACCGGTGCCCTGAAAAGACGGTTTGCGCTAAAATGACGGGATAGGAAATTATGCGCCATGCACGTTCATTGATTGCGGTCTGCTTCACTTCCGGCGTTGTCGGTGGTCTCGCCGTGGCTGTATTGGCCTGGCTGTGCAGTGAATGGGGGGTTACCACCCTGGCCAGTGTCAAATTATCCGCCCGGCTTGATCTTTACACCCTCTACTCTACCTCGGTCTGGGGCGGTCTCTGGGGGCTGCTCTATTACCTTACGGTTGGCCCTGCGCGTTCCCGTCGACGGTGGGCTCGCAAAGGGCTGTGGGTCAGCCTGATCCCCTCTGGTGTGCAACTCCTCTACATCTATCCGTATCTGACCGGTCATGGTCTGCTTGGCCTGAAGCTTGGGGCCCTGACGCCGGTCTTCATCATCGGCTACAATTTACTCTGGGGGCTGGTTACCGGGATTCTCGCCTGGATTTTTTGGGGGCGAGATTGACCCCTTTGCGCCTGCCCCTGCACCTGTGCGCGGTATTGCTGGCCCTTTTTTTTCTGGGGTGCGCAACGCTTCACGCCCAGCCGCTTTCCGGTCGGGTGTCCTGGGTTTATGACGGTGACACGCTCAAGGTTGACGGGATCGGCAAGGTGCGGCTGCTCGGGATCGATACCCCGGAACGTGAGGATTCGGCGCGTGATAATTATTATGTGCGCCAGGGAGTAACCGTGCAGCGTTTGCGGGCGATCGCCCGGCTGGCGTTAAGACGGGCGGTTGCCCTGGCAAAGGGGCGGGTTGTTACGCTGACCAGCGACGGTGATGGCAGGGATCGTTACGGACGGTTACTGGCCTACGTTCACTTGCCCGACGGGCGGTTGCTCAATCGGCTGCTCCTGGAGGAAGGGCTGGCGAGCGTGTACCGCAAATTTTCGTATCGCTTAAAAGATGAATTTCTGGCGGTTGAAGCCGGGGCACGGCAGCGCGGGGTCGGGCTCTGGCAGCGTTCCCCCGGCGGGGGATAGAGGACAGGAAGGGAGCGATTTATCGCGCCCGGAGGGATGTAAGTATCTCGCTGAATGGCCCCCCCTTTTTTTTACTCACAGGAGGTTATTATGATGGACAACGTGGACAGATTTCAACTCGATCGCGATCAGGCGGTGCTGGTGGTGGTCGATGTGCAGCAACGGCTGACTCCGGCGATGGATCAGAAGGTTTACCGGCGGATTCTCGGCAGTATCGAGCTGTTGCTCAAGGTGGCGGCGGAGTTGAAGATTCCGGTCGTAACGACCGAGCAGTACTCCAAAGGGTTGGGGCACACGGTTCTCGAACTCGCCGCAGCCTGCGCTGACGGCGTGGTGGAAAAGATGAGTTTCGGTTGCTGCGGTGAACCTGATTTTATGTCGCGCATGAAAGCGCTGGGATGCACCCGGCCGATCATCGTCGGCATGGAAGCGCATGTTTGCGTTTATCAGACGGTCCTCGGGCTGCTCGATGCTGGCTATCATGTCCATCTGGTGCGTGACGCCATCTGTTCGCGAAATAAAACCGATTTTAACAACGCGCTTCAGTTGGCTGCTGCTGCGGGGGCCGTGGTGACGACCACCGAAACGGCCACTTTCCAGTTGCTGGGGGTGGCAGGCACACCGGAGTTCAAGGCGATTTCAAAGTTGATCCGGGAGCGTTAATGACCAGCCGGTGAGCTCCCCCCATGATGGGTGGTTTCTGGGTTCCTTTTCGTTGAGAGCATAACCGATGCGCCTGACCCTGAAAATTACGATTGCCATCCTGCTCGGCGTTGCGCTGATCTTTTCCCTGCACAGCTATTTATCACTTCAGCGGGAGAGAACCCAGTTGCAGGAGCGCCTGAGTGGTGAGGCACGTCACATGGGCGAAAGCATCCGGGCATTGTTAACGGAAATCTGGCGGATTGGCGGGGAACAGGCGGCGATCGGTTTTTTGAACTCCACCAATCTGGTCAGTGGCCCGCGTGAAATCCGCTGGGTCTGGATCGACGGGTCGGGCGACCGTCGTTTTGTGCCGCGGATTTCCGGGTCCCGCTTGAGCGCGTTGCGGCAGGGACAAACCGTTTCAATCTTGATCGAGGCCGAGGACGGCCATGATAATCTGATCACCTATCTCCCCGTAACGACCACGCAGGGCCGACTTGGCGCGATTGAATTGAGTGAATCGCTGGACGATTTGCGCGGCTACGTCGAGGAGAGTCTGCGCCGTTCGGCACTGATGATGGCGGCCACCCTCGGCTCCGGGCTGTTGTTGATGACCGTCCTCGGCAGCCTCTGGATCAAGCGTCCGGTGCGGAAACTGACCGAACAGGCCGAACGGATCGGGGCCGGGGACTTGTCCACCGCCGTGACCGTTTCAGGGCGCGACGAGCTCGCCACCCTGGCCGGGACCATCGACCGCATGCGCAGTCAACTTGCCGAGGCCCGCGACGCGGAGCAGGCCGCGAACGCCGCCAAACTGCAGGCGTTGGAGCGGTTGCGGCACAACGAACGGCTCGCCACCATCGGGCGCCTGTCGGCCGGGATGGCACACGAACTCGGCACCCCCCTCAATGTGATTTCCGGCCGCGCCAAGTTGATCGCCAGTGAAGAACTCACCCCGGACGAGATCACCCGTTGCGCGCGGATTATCGGGGAACAGACCGACAAAATGACCACCATCATGCGTCAGTTGCTTGACTTTGCCCGCCGTGGTGAAGCGCGCAAGCAGCCGGTGGAGCTCGGGCGACTGGTCAAGGGGGTCGTCGATCTGCTCGCGCCGACCGCCCGCAAACAGGGGGTCGATTTACGCTGGGTGGCTTTTTCAGAGGAGCTGACCGCTAACGCCGACCCCGGCCAGCTGCAACAGGTGCTCCTCAATCTGGCGATGAACGCAATTCAGGCCATGCCGGAGGGAGGAGCGCTGACCTTGCAATTGCACGGGGATTGCACGAGCGCGCCGCCGGACACCAAGGGGGCGGAGAACGGCCCCTGGTGCTGTATCCGGGTTAAGGATCAGGGGCTGGGGATTGCTGCGGAGGATCTGCCCCATATCTTTGAGCCTTTTTTTACCACTAAAGAGGTGGGGCAGGGAACCGGCCTTGGTCTCTCGATTGCCTACGGGATCGCAGATGAACATGGCGGCTGGATTGAGGTAGACAGCACTCCTGGCCAGGGGAGTTGCTTCACCGTCTGTCTGCCGCTCCTTGCACGCGGAGAGGGGGGATGAGCGAGACGCGGGCAAAAGGGTATATGCTGGTTGTCGAAGACGATCCGGCGCTGTGCGACTTGCTCGAAGAGACTCTCGCCCGGCGTGGCCATCGGGTGCGGAGTGCGCTTGATGTTTCGGCGGCGCGGGAACTGCTCCATTGTCAGGAGTTTGATCTGGTGTTGACCGATCATCATCTGCCGGGGCCAAGTGGCATCGATCTGTGTGCCGAGCTGCAACGCAACCGCCCCGACCTGCCGGTTGTGATTATGACCGCGTTTGGTTCCCTCGACACCGCCATCGATGCGCTCCGCGCGGGCGCCTACGATTTCGTGACCAAGCCGGTCGATATCGACTTGCTCGGTTTTTCGCTGGAGCGGGCGCTGCAACATCGTCAACAGCAACAGAAAATTCATCTCCTCAAGGATCAGATTCGTCAGCACCAGGCACCGGGGGAGTTGGCCGGGGAAAGTCCGGCGCTGCACAAGGTCAGGGAGCAGATCAGTCGGGTGGCCAACCTGGATACCTCGATTCTGATCAGTGGCGAAAGTGGCACCGGCAAGGAACTGGTGGCGCGTGCCCTGCACCGGCAGAGCCACCGTTGTCACGGTCCGCTGGTGACGATCAACTGCGCGGCACTCCCCGAAAACCTGCTGGAGAGTGAACTGTTCGGCCATGTGCGGGGTGCGTTCACGGATGCACGTGAGAGTCGGGCCGGACTTTTTGTCGAGGCGTCGGGGGGCACCCTGTTGCTGGACGAAATCGGCGAACTGCCGCTGATTCTGCAGCCGAAACTGCTGCGGGTGCTGGAACAGCGCCGGGTGCGCCCGCTGGGGGGCAATCAGGAAATCGATTGTGACGTGCGGATTGTTACCGCCAGTCATCGCGATCTGGCCGAAGCGGTCAGGGCGGGGACTTTTCGCGGAGATCTTTATTATCGGCTCAACGTTATTCAGATCGACCTGCCGCCGCTCCGCGCGCGGGGGAATGACATCCTGCTCCTGGCGCGGGAGTTTGTCAAAGAATTCTCCGCTCACCTCGGCAAGTCGGTGACCGGCATCTCTGAACCCGCCGCCGCGCGGTTGTTGTCCTACCCGTGGCCGGGAAATGTGCGTGAACTGCGCAATGTTATCGAGCGGGCACTGGCTCTCACCAGCCACGATCGAATCACCGTTGAAGATCTCCCCGAGCAGCTGCAAAAACCGACCGGTGCTGGCCCCTTCGCGGGGGGGAACTCCGACCCCCTCGCCCTCCTGCCGCTGGCGGAGATAGAGCGGCGCTATATTGATCAGGTCATCGAACAGGTCGACGGTAACCGCACCCTCGCGGCCCGAATCCTCGGTGTCGATCGCAAGACTCTGTATCGCAAGTTGAAGGATGGATGAAGCTCCAGTGTGAAAATTGCAAGAGAAGAACAAGCCAGAGCACTCAAATTAACTAACTTAACGGTGTTATTTCCTTCACTGATCACCGATAAGCTACAACCCAAAGATTATCACTTGATGGCAGACGCCAACTAAGAGGCATGTAGACACGGGAAAAGCCGGTACGAGACAAAATTGCTTTTAATGTGGATGGCGTAAAGTAGTTCACATGGTCCGGGTAACGCATCCCCGGCCAATTTTTTTTACGTAGAAGTGCATTCCAGCAGGCAAAGTTAGGGACTTTGATCAACACACCCCCCTGTTCAGAGAGGACCGAATGTGCGGCCTGCAATGTGACCATCGCCTCGGAATCATGCTCAAGAAAGGAGCGCATCAAAATAAAATCGAAGCGTGTTTTATTGATCTGCGCAAAACCGCCGACCGCAACATCGTGAATACAAAGACCACCGTGTCTGGAAAAGGTGTCATTTGCAACTTCCGCCATTTGAGGCGATGGTTCAATGCCGTATGTAACATAGGTATCAGGTAATTGAGAGATGATATTCCCGTCACCACAACCGACATCAAGGACATTCCGGCCTGGAGAATACTTAACGATGTAACGTATCTCCTTTGGCTGCTTGTTAAAGCGACGCAGCATGCCACGCAGACGCTTCAGACGGTCACTGAAGAAATAGTAGAACGATCGACCTGCTCGGCGCCGCCTGCGCTCTTCATCTTTGCGGCCCTCCCAGGCAAAATCAGTTTTTAAAAGATTCTGTGCCGGGGGATTCTCCAGATAAACCATCTTACAGGTCAGGCACTGAACGATATGCCAGCCATCCTTCGAATACGCTGGCAGCGAGGTGTATGCACCAGAATGACATACCGGACAGTTGCGACGGGACACCGTCTCGACAGGAGGTACGTTTTCAGTCATTAGATCACCTTTCGAAAACAGAAGAAAAACATTAGGGGTCGCGTCTAAAAAACATTAGGGGTCGTTTTCACGGAATAGCATCTAAGAGGGAGCCTGAAATAACCAAACTCCCGTCTACTCATCCCCCTGATGGGGTCATTAAGCTTGTCCTTGACCGCTGCCGTAGCCTCAATTGGCTGCGGGTGGCGGCACCGATTTGTGTTTCATCGTCGGCAAAGTATTCACCTTCGCATCAATTTTGACCTCGACACTCTGGCCGTCCCGGCGCGGCAGATCGGAAAAGTGCCACTGCCCCTTATCGTCTTTCCATTTGTAGATTTTTGACTCCGGCTGGGGGAGGGCGGCGATGATCTTGTCCTTGACGGTGTTGATTTCCGTCTGTGCCTCGTTCAGGGTATCGCGCGCTTTTGCTTCGAGGCCGGTCAGGTCGGGCAGGGCGACCTTTGGTGCGGAGAAATGGTCGACAGTCAGCAGCGGCTGACCGTTTTTCCCTTTGATGACAAAGGGCAGGGCAACAGCCAGCGCCACGATGATCAACAGATAGAGCAGCTTTTTCTTCATCGGCGAAACTCCTTGTCAGCGGCCAGGCAGTTCCAGCTCCCGCCGTTCCAGCACCAGCATCCGGTCACGTAGCGCCGCAGCTTGTTCAAAGTCGAGTCCGGCGGCGGCGGCCATCATGTCTTTTTTGAGCCGGGCGATTTCTTTTTTCAATGCGCCGCTGGTGCGATATTCCGCCAATTCCTCGGCGACCTCGTCGCGGACGTGTTGCTCCCGGTCGGCGACATCTTCGAGGACGGATCGCAACGATTTGATGATCGATTGCGGGGTGATGCCGTGTTCGGCGTTGTAGGCCAACTGGGTCTGGCGACGACGGTCGGTTTCGTCGAGACAGGCCTGCATTGAACGGGTGACCTTGTCGGCGTACATGATCACCCGCCCAGCAACGTTGCGGGCGGCGCGGCCGCAGGTCTGGATCAGCGAGCGGGTGCTGCGCAAAAATCCTTCCTTATCGGCATCAAGAATCGTCACCAGCGCGACCTCCGGGATATCGAGCCCCTCGCGGAGCAGGTTGATCCCGACCAGGACGTCGAATTCGCCCAAACGCAGATCACGGATAATCTGGATGCGTTCCAGGGTGTCAATATCGGAATGCAGGTAGCGAACGCGTATCCCGTGTTCATTAAGATAGTCGGTCAACTCCTCGGCCATCCGTTTGGTCAGGGTGGTCACCAGGACGCGCTGTTGCCTGGCGACGGTGAGGTGGATTTCGTCGAGCAGGTCATCGACCTGATGCTGTGCCGGACGGATTTCAATCAGCGGATCGACCAGCCCGGTCGGGCGGACGATCTGCTCAACGACCACCCCTTCGGCCTTGCTCAGTTCATAGTCGGCCGGGGTGGCGGAGACGTAGATGGTCGGCAGCTGCCGCGCCTCGAATTCTTCGAACGTCAACGGCCGGTTATCGAGCGCCGAGGGGAGGCGGAAACCGTAGTTGACCAGCGTCTCCTTGCGCGAGCGGTCGCCGCGATACATCGCTCCGACCTGCGAGACGCTGACATGACTCTCGTCGATCATCAGCAAAGCGTCGTCAGGCAGGTAATCGAAGAGGGTCGCCGGTGGCTCCCCCGGTTGTCGTCCGTCCAGGTGGCGTGAATAGTTTTCAATCCCCTGGCAGTAGCCCATCTCCTCCATCATCTCAATATCGAAGAGGGTGCGCTGTTCAATGCGCTGGGCTTCGAGCAACATATTTTTTTCACGCAGGTAGAGCAGCCGCTCCAGCAGTTCATCCTGAATCTGGCGCACGGCGCGGTCGAGAGTCGGGCGGGTAGCGACGTAGTGACTGGCGGGGAAGACCGCGGTTTTGCCGATACGATCGAGCACGGTGCCGCGCAGCGGGTCGATTTCGCTGATCGTTTCGATCTCGTCGCCGAAGAACTCGATACGCAGGGCACGCTTTTCCTCATAGGCGGGGAAAATTTCGACCGTATCGCCGCGCACCCGGAACGCACCGCGATGGAAATCGATATCGTTGCGCTCGTACTGAATTTCAACCAGCTTTTTCAGGAGTGCATTGCGGTCGATCTCCATCCCCTCCTCAAGGCTGATCAGCATGCCGAAATAGGCTTCCGGCGAACCGAGGCCGTAGATGCAGGAAACCGAGGCGACGATAATGACATCGCGGCGGGTGAGAAGGCTGCGCGTGGCACTGTGGCGCAGTTTATCGATCTCTTCATTGATCGACGAATCTTTTTCGATAAAGGTGTCAGTGGTTGGAACGTAGGCTTCAGGCTGATAATAGTCGTAATAGGAGACGAAATATTCAACCGCATTGTCGGGGAAGAGTTCGCGAAATTCGGCGTAGAGCTGCGCCGCCAGGGTTTTGTTGTGCGCCAGCACCAGCGTCGGACGCTGGGTGCGGGCGATAACATTGGCCATGGTGAAGGTTTTGCCGGAGCCGGTGACGCCGAGCAGCACCTGATGACGGTCGCCGCGATTGAGCCCCAGGACCAGTTCCGCAATCGCTTGTGGCTGGTCGCCGCACGGCTCGAAGGGGGATTTTAAGACAAATTTGGCCATCTTGACGGAACTGTCCGGTAGTGCACGTTTACTTGATTTTCCAGGTGGTTCCGGTGCGCGAATCGAGGAGGATGATTCCTTTGGCGGCGAGTTCGTCACGGATTTCGTCACCGCGCGCAAAGTTTTTCGCGGCGCGCGCCTCGCGCCGTTCGACGATCAGGGCTTCAATCATTTCGGCACTGAGCCCGCTGGCGTTGATCCCTTCGTTTTTGCTTTTGTTCAGCCATTCGGAGGGCACGGACTGAAAGAGCCCGAGCACCCCGCCAAGGCGGCGCAGTTTGTCTGCGGCGTCCTTGAGCGCCAGCAGCAGCAGGGGACATTCGGCATATTTATTTTCAGCCATGATCCGGTTCATGCCGCGGACAACTTCAAAGAGGTAGCCCATCGCCTGGGCGGTGTTGAAGTCATCGTCCATGGCGGTGCAGAATTTGTCTTCGAGCACCTCGATCCGGTCAAATATCTCGCGCGATTCCGCATCGAGGACGGCGCAGGTGGCGTCGCGGCTGGTATGCGCGGCGAGGTGCGCATCGGCCCGTTCCAGGGCCTCGTAAAAGCGGGTCAGGCCGTGACGTGATTCCTCCAGATTCTGATCGGAGAAATCGAGGGGCGAACGGTAATGGGCGGTCACGATAAAGAAGCGAATGACTTCGGGGGCGTATTTTTTGAGAATATCGCGAATAGTGAAAAAGTTGCCGAGCGACTTGCTCATTTTCTCCTGATTGACGTTGACGAAGCCGTTGTGCAGCCAATAGCGCGCAAAAGGTTTGCCGGTGGCACCTTCGGACTGGGCAATCTCGTTTTCATGATGGGGGAAAACCAGATCCTTGCCGCCGCCGTGGATATCGAAGCTTTCGCCGAGATATTCCATGCTCATCGCCGAGCATTCGATATGCCAGCCGGGGCGTCCTTTCCCCCACGGGGAGGCCCACTCCGGTTCTCCCGCTTTGGCTGCCTTCCAGAGGGCGAAATCCATCGGGTGGCGCTTCAGTTCTCCCGGCGCGATGCGCGCGCCCGCCTGCATCTCGTCAAGATTGCGTTTGCTCAGCTTGAGGTACTCGGGAAATTTTTCGACAACAAAATAGACATCCCCCCCTGCCGCGTACGCCAGTCCGCGGGCAATCAGTTTCTCGATCAGGGCGATGATGTGGCCGATATGCTCAGTGGCCTTCGGTTGACAGGTCGGCAGATCGAGGCCGAGTGCCGCCATATCCTCGTCAAAGGCGCGGATAAATTCTTCGGCCAGTGCCTTGCTGTCGATACCGCGTTCGTTGGCGCGGTTGATGATCTTGTCATCGACATCCGTGTAGTTGCGGACGTAATTGACCGTGTAACCGAGATAACGCAGATAACGGTAGATCACATCGAAGACGATGTTGGCGCGGGCATGGCCGATGTGACAATAATCGTAGACGGTTACGCCGCAGACATACATGCCGACCTTGCCAGGTAGCCGCGGTTCAAAGACTTCTTTTTCTCCTGACAGGGTATTGTAAACACGCAGACTCATTCGCGTAAAAACTCCTTGTGGGGGTAACAACACTCAAAGCAACCCGCGGTTGCGGGAAAGAAATGGCGCAGCTTACCGTTTTTGCAACAATTTCACAATCGCTGGCGGAATGTCGTCCAGCGGCAGAATGCGATGTGCCGCGCCGCGTTCCGCCGCCACGCGGGGCATGCCGTAGACTGCGCAGGAGGCCTCATCCTGGACGATATTATAGGCTCCACCCTCTTTCATCGCCAGCATCCCCTCGGCCCCGTCGCACCCCATCCCGGTAAGGAGCACGCCGAGCACGCCGGGGGCGGTCTCCTTGCCGGCCAGGGAATGAAAGAGTTTATCGACGGCCGGTTTGCAGCAGTTGACCGGCGGGCCGTCAATCAGCTGCACGCGCTGGCGGCGAATTTCCATGTGCGTGCCGTTTGGCGCCAGGAGGACCAGGCCGGGCTCCATCTTGTCACCAGCGTGGGCGAGCCTGACCGTGAGCTGACTTTCACGGTTGAGCCAATCGGCGAAGCCACGGTCAAAACCGGTCGAGATGTGTTGCACGATTGCGACCCCGGCGCTGATATCGTTGGGCAGCGCCGTAATCAACTTCATGACAGCGCGCGGACCGCCGGTTGAAGCCCCGATGGCCAGGGTGTGAAAAGTGGTGGCCAGTGGCAATGAAGGGGGGACCATGGTGGCGGTTGGCACCAGCACTTCAGAGTGGCGTTTGCGCTTGCGGAAGTGAGTGATCACCCGCATGCGGGAAAGGGTTTTGACCTTTTCAATCAGCTGTGCGGCGATGGCATCGAACGCCTCGGTTACCACTCCGCGCGGTTTTTCCATGACATCGAGTGCCCCGCGTTCAATGGCATTAAAGGCGCAGAGGTTGTCATTCCGATCGACATTGGCGGAGAGGATCAGGATCGGCGTCGGGCAGCGCGCCATAATTTCCTCGACCGCCTCAAGTCCGTCCATGACCGGCATCATGATATCCATGATGACCAGGTTTGGTTTCAGGCGCAGGGTTTCATCAACAGCGGCGCGACCGTTGTCGACCTCGCCGACAATATGAATTTGGGAGTCCCCCGCGAGCAGATCACGCAACACCATGCGCGTCAGTTTTGAATCTTCTGCAATCAGCACATTGATCATAACTATTAACCGATCAGGGCATCGACCGTCTCCAGGAGGGCCCCTTGATCAAATTTTCCTTTAACGATATAAGCCTGTGCTCCAACCTCTATCCCGGTACGACGATGTTCGTCGGAGGCAAGCGAGCTGACAATAATCACCGGCAAATCCTGAGTGTTTTCCATCGAACGAACCCGGCGGGTCAGCTCAAATCCGCTAATTCCGGGCATCTCCACGTCACTGATCATCAAGTCAAACTTGCCGCTGCGCAGTTTTTCCAGTGCATCTTCGCCGGACACTGCCAGGGTCACGGAAAATCCGTGGGTTTCGAGGATATTCTTCTCCATCGTGCGCGTGGTGATGGAGTCATCAACGACCAGTAAATTCCCTTTTTTGTTCTTTTCGCGATGGCTGGCGAAGTCTTTGCGAAGTTGTGTTCCACTCCCCTGAATACTGGCTGTGAAAAGGTCAGGAACCGACATGATCAACGCCGGGGTGCCATCGGCAAGGATCGTTGCGCCGGAGAAGAAGCGCACGCGCTTGAGCTGTTTGCCGAGATTTTTTGCCACCAGTTCCTGGGTGCCGTACGACTCACTGATGGTGAAGGCGACCTGCTGCTCGCGGAAGTTCAACACCATTACCGTAATCCGTTGCAAGCGGTTTGCGGACGCCCGATGTGGAATGCCGAGCAGTGTCGCCAGATCAAAGAGAGGCAACATCCGGTCGCGAACGCGCACCACTTCCCGGGCTCCCTGGGTAAAGATATCTTCTTCCCGCAGGCGCAGGATCTCGGTCACGTAATGCAGGGGGACGGCGTAGGTTTCTCCTTCGCAGTCGATCGCCAGCGAATTGATCACCGCCATGGTCAGCGGCAGATGCAGAATCATCTCGGTTCCCTGACCGGGGGTTGAGTGGATTACCAGGTTGCCCTTGACCCGATCGATATTGGATTTGACGACATCCATGCCGACACCGCGACCGGAGACATCGGTGATGAATTCACGGGTGGAGAAGCCGGGGCGCAAAATCAGGTAGACGGCTTCTTCATCGCTCATCAGGCGGGCCTCTTCGGCGCTGATAACGCCGCGTTCCTGTGCAATCTGACGGATGATGACCGGATCGATGCCATTGCCGTCATCACGCATCACCAGTCGCACCAGGCCAAGCTCGTAACGGGCTGTCAGTTCAATCCGGCCGACCGGTGTTTTTTTGGCACGCTGCCGTTCTTCAGGGGATTCCAGCCCGTGATCGACGGCATTGCGCAGCATATGCAGCAGCATCGGCTTGAGAGATTCAAGCATCATTCGGTCAAGCTCAACCTCTTTGCCGATGATATCGAGCTGCAAATTTTTCCCCTGTTCACGGGCCAGCGAACGGGCCATCACTTCAAGGTCTTCGGTAATCGCTGACAGCGGCAGCATGCGCAGTTCCATGGCGCTGCCGTGTAGCTCACGGACCAGGTATTCGAGCTGCACGGTATCGCGATCAAGTTCAGCGGACAACTGGCTGAAGTTGTCGAGGATTTCCTTGACTGTGCAATAGTTTTCCGCTTTGCGCAGACCGCCCATAAAGGTTTCAATGCGTCCCATCAGTCCCCGCAGATTTCGTCCGCGCTCATTAAAAAGCCTTTGGCTGATAAGGATTTCGCCCATCAGGTTGACCAGCTGGTCAAGTTTGACCACGCTGGTGCGGACGGTTTCGAGCTCGATATGATCACTGCTTTCTTGCACTTGAGCATTGCTGACACTTTTCGATTCAGGCATGGCCCCCGTTTCGAGGGCGGTGAGCACCTGTTCCACATTGACGCTGATATCTCCCGCTGAGTGGGCCTGCGCGATCAGTGCTTCAACCGCGTCGGTACCGAGAAAGAGGACGTCAATCAACTCCGGATTGATTGATCGTTCACCGGTTTCGAGTGACTTGAAGATGTCCTCAATCAGGTGGGCAACCTGACCGAGCTCTTCCAGTCCGACCAGTCGTGCCGAACCTTTGAGGGTGTGGCCGCTGCGTAACAGCTCGTGAATCCGCTCGGCACTGAAATCTTCCTTTTCCAGTGCCAGCAGTCCCTTGCGCAGAATCTGCAGGTGTTCCTCAGCTTCGCGAGCGAAGATATCGAGATATTTCTGCTTCACGGTCAGTCCTCTTCTCCGACCAGTTCCTTCAGGCGTTCCGCCAGAGCCGTCAGTTCGGTGATCGACTGCGAGGTTTCCTGCGAACCGGTGGCGACCTGCGTGGCGACATCCCGCACCTCGGCGATGGTTTCCGCCATCTGCTCGCAGGCGGTCGTCTGCTGCTGGGTCGACATCTTGATCTCACTCGCCGCGCTGGCGGTGTCATGCACCATCTGGGTAATCCGGGCCAGTTCGTTGGCGATGTTCGCCACCAGGTTGCTGGCTTTGTCGACGTCTTTGGTGCCATCCTCGGTGAGCATGATCGTGGCGTTGGTGGCTTTCTGGATCTGCTCAATCAATGTTTTGATCTGACTGGTGGCGTCGGCGGTCCGTTCTGCCAGTCGTTTGACTTCGTTGGCGACGATGGAAAAACGTTTGCCGGCTTCGCCGGCCCCGGCGGCTTCGATTGCAGCGTTGAGCGCGAGCAGATTGGTCTGGTCGGAGATCTCATCGATAATATCGATAATGCCGCCGATTTTCTGGGAATTTTCTCCAAGTTGCAGCATCCCCTCGGCAATCGACTGGACCTGGTGCTTGAGCTCGTCCATCCCTTCAATGGCATGATCGGTGGCGCTGCTGCCGCTGATGCTGACTTCACTGGACTGCTCGGCAAGGGACTCGACGCGCAGGGCATTTTCGGCAACCTGCTTGGCGGTGATGGCGATCTCTTCGGAGGTGGTCGTTGCTTCCTGCACGGCGCTGGCCTGTTCGGTCGCACCGGATGCCTGCTGCGCTGCAATGGCCATCATTTCATTGGCACTGGAAGAAAGCTGCTGAATGGCTTCCTTGACGTTTTTAATCAGCAGATTACTTTTATCGATTTCTGTTTTCAGGTTTTTAACGATGACCTGGGTCATCTGGTTGAAGGCGTTTGCCAGCTGACCGATTTCGTCCTGCGATTTGATGACGATGGTTTCATCCAGCTGGCCGCCGGCAACTTTATTGGCGACCTCGGTCAGTTGCTTGAGCGGTTTGGTGAATCGCGAGACGACAATAAAAATGGTCAGCGAGGCAATCGCCAGCAGCGCCAGCATCGACAGCCCGACGGTGTTCCGCAGTTCGGCAATCGCCGCTTCGGTCTCCTGCATTGAGAAACCGATGCGGAAGCCACCCCAATGCTGACCATCGACATAGACCGGTGCGGAGACATCCCACATTTTTTCGCCGGTATCACGTTGATAGACTTGCTTCAAAAATTTGTTGCCATCCTTGCCGTCATATCGCCCGGCTTTCAGACCGACCGGATCATTGAATATGCGCTTGGTCCGGTTGCCGACGACGTCCTTTTCTTTGTCACCGGTCAGCGGCTTGGAATATTTGCTGTTGTGGGTTGGCAGGTAACCGTTGCGGTCGACGAGCACGGCAAAAACGACCATCGAATCATTTTCAACGATGGAGTCCTGGAAGGCCATGATCGTTGCGTCGAGGAAGCTGTCGTAGGCGGTTGAGAATTTGGGTGGATCGGCATCGACCAGCGGTCCGCTGGTGATTTTCTTATAGTCAACATCAAACAGCTCTTCGCGGGTAAACTGACCGGTGGCAAGCGCCTCTTCCAATGCGATCTGCATCGTTTCAGCACCGACGATCGCCAGGGTTCTGGCCTTGGTCAGCAGTTGTGCTTCAAGTGCCGCGCTGCGGTTGGCAACCAGTTGCTGGGTAAAGATGATCATCAGGATGGCGAGGACAATGACCAGCACGCTGACAATTTTCAGGGAGATTCGCTTGAACATAAAATTTCTTGCTTTGCTGAGCGCAAAGCTCATCAATACTGTGAGGGTGAATTTATCGGTTTATTGCTGTTCGATGACAAATTCCGTGTGTGACAAAAGTTGGTGCATATCGAGTAAAACCGTAAGTTTACCATCTTCAGTCAGTTGCCCGGTGACGGCATCGCGAGGAATGCCGCCCAGTCCTTCGGGGAAGGGCTCGACGTCATCGAGGATGATGTTGCGGGTACCGACAACGCGTTCCACGACAATCGCGGTTTCAATCCCGGCAGCGGCCATGACGATCAGCTTCCCCTGGTCGGGGATGCCACGTCCCGGCAGGCCGAAGATCGGGCGCAGATCGGTGATGGCAATAATCTCGCCGCGCAGATTGAAGACCCCGAGAATATGTTCCGGCATATTCGGGACCGGGATCTGCCGCGGCAGCCGCAATACTTCGCGGGCGATCGAGGTTGGTACCGCAAAATTTTCATTGCCGATGACAAAAGCCAGGTAGTCGACAAGCTCTTTCCCGGCGTTGTGGTCCACCTCTTCCAGCCCGCGCCAGTACTCACGGCGCATCTCGTCAAGAACGGCCTTGATTTCATTTCCGGAATGTTGATCGTTTGCCATGGTTCGTTCTTATCTCCCGCTGGTGGCCAGTTTTGTGCGGGCCGCTTCAGTATCCGCCCGACATATTTCAAGAAAAACACTGCGCGACAGTCCGCCTGAATAGGGGATGACAGCCTCTTCGGTAGACTTCTCAAGGAGGCGGATGCTGTTGCGCAGTTCGCGCTCCGCCGCAGCGTGGTTGCCCTGTCGCAGCAACACCTTGCTCAGATAGTAGTGGGGAGCGATGAACTGCATATCAAGCCAGATCGCCCGTTTATATTCGGTGATTGCAGCCGCCAGGTCATCTTCCATGTCATGGATCAGTCCGCGCAGGAAATAGGCGGGAGCGCACAAATCGTCAGTTTGCAGCACCCGTTCACAGATTTCCGCCGCCCGCTTGAAGTTCCCCTCGTTGGCCAGGATGATGATTTTTCCGAGCAGTGCCCCGCTGTGATCCGGCTGCTTGGCGAGGATTGTATCATATTTTTGAGATGCTGTTCTATAGTCTTCATGGTGAAAAGCTTGCTCGGCCTCGGAAAAAACCTGTGCGACTGAAAATGGCTTTGCAGCGGGCGGCTTTGGAGCCGTCGGCAGGGGGCGCGGTGGCCGTGTTGCCGACGGCTTGTGCCGCGCAGGTACGGGCGTGCTGATCAGGGGCCGTGGCAAAGGGGTGAGCGGGGCTGCTGTGGTGGTCTGCCGGGCGCGGCGCTGATAGAAGAACGCATTATGTTTATTCAGACGCACAAAACGATCCGAGATATTCTGCATGGTTTCGGCATGGCCAAGAAAAAGGAACCCGTCCGGACGCAGGCAACGACTGATGCGGGCAACAATTTCGCGAATGGTGTCGATGCGGAAATAGATCATGACGTTGCAGCAGAGAATGCAGTCCACATCGCTGGTGCCGTTGGTCGGTGACGGGAATTCGTCGACTTGCAGATTGAGATACTTGAACTCGACCATGTCACGCACCCGCCGGTCGAGAAGGTAGAGGTTGCTTTCGCAGTGAAAGTATTTGTCGATGTAGTCCTCCCCCATCAGGCGGACAGCGCGCGGGTTGTAGATCGCTTCGCGCGCCCGGCGCAGCGACCTCTTGTTGATGTCGGTGGCAAGGATTTCAATCTTCCAGTCCGCCAATTGAGGAAAATGTTCAAGTAAGAAAATCGCCACAGAGTAGGGCTCTTCGCCGGTCGAACAGCCGGCCGACCAGAAACGCAAGGTACGTTCATGCTGGCGCTCGCGGATGAGCTCGGGGATGACATGTTTGACAAGGGCGTCGCGATGGGAGCTGTAACGGAAAAAAGAGGTTTCACCGACGGTCAACAAACCGATCAGTTTTTTTAACTCCGCGCGACTGTCCTGATAGAGGTTGAGATAATCAAAATAGTCGGTGTAGGTGTCGGCACCCACCGCGCGCATGCGGCGCTGGAGTCCACGTTCCAGGATCTTTGAATTACGCCGCTCGAAGTAGAGCCCGCTGTGTTTAATCAGATACTCCTGAAATAACCTCAACTCCTCTTCATTTAACCCGGGAAAGATTTTATCCGCGCGTTGGCGGTCGCGCAGGTAACGGATATCTTCCAGCAACCGGTGCAGGTCGACCGGTTTTTTGAGGAAATCAAAAACGTCAAGCAGCTCGAATTCGAACTCGGCCTGATTGGAAATAACAATGATCGGCAGCTTGCGCGAACTGCGATGGTTGTGGAGCCGTCGCAACGTTTCCAGCCCGGCTGGATCCGGCAGCGAGATGTCGAGAATCAACAGCGACGGAAGTCGCTCAAGGATTGAGCGATAGCTGCTACTGCCATCGACGAGACATTCAACACGACAACCGGCTGCGATAAGTGGCGCACTCAACTCTTCGCAAAGGCGCCGGTTTTCATCGACAATCATGATCTGGAAAGCGTTGTTCGCCATGATTGTTTTATTGTCCTGTGAGCAAAAACACGGTGATCTATTTATCCCAGGTGTCGCGCAGCGTGACCGTCCGGTTGAAAACCGGTGCTGCGGCCGAGACATTATGGTCGGCGACAAAGTAACCGAGGCGTTCGAACTGAAAAGTGTCGCCAGCGTCGGCCATGGCAAGGGCCGGTTCGAGTCGGCAGCCCGTCACGATTTCGAGTGACTCCGGATTCAGCGCCGCGAGAAAATCGTTGTCTTTGTCGGCATCGGGGTCGGCGCTCCGAAAGAGCCGGTCATAGACCCGGACCTCGGCTGTCACGGCGTGTTCCTGCTCAACCCAGTGGATCACCCCTTTGACCTTGCGACCGTCCGCAGGATCTTTCCCCAGGGTAGCCGGATCATAGGTGCAATGCAATGCGCAGATTTCCCCGTTGGCGTCACGCATGACCTCGTCACATTTAATGATGTAAGCGTAGCGCAGCCGCACTTCACGGCCGGGGGCGAGGCGGAAAAACTTTTTCGGCGGATCGGCCATGAAATCATCTTGTTCAATGAAAATTTCACGACCGAAGGGGAGGGTACGTACGCCACGCTCGGGTTGCTGGGGATGGTTGGGGGCGGTGAGTTCCTCAACCTGCCCGGCGGGGTAGTTGGTAATGACAATTTTCAGCGGGCGCAGGACCGCCATTGCCCGGGGGGTACTTTCGTTAAGAACTTCGCGCACGCAATCTTCGAGGATGCTGAGTTCGATGCGATTGGCGGCGCGACCGACGCCGATCCGCTCGCAGAAATTTTTCACTGCGGCTGCCGGTACGCCCCGTCGCCTCAGGCCCGACAGCGTTGGCATGCGTGGATCATCCCAGCCGTCAACGTGTTTTTCGGTGACCAGTTGCAGCAACTTGCGTTTGCTCATCACCGTGTAATCAAGGTTGAGGCGGGCAAATTCGATCTGTCGCGGGGCAAAGATGTTCAGCTCACGCAAAAACCATTCATACAGCGGGCGGTGGTCTTCGAATTCCAGTGTACAGATGGAATAAGTGACCCCCTCGATCGAATCGGACTGCCCGTGGGCGAAGTCGTACATTGGATAAATCGCCCAGGTGGAGGAGGTACGGTGGTGGGGGGCGTGCAAAATGCGGTAGATGACCGGGTCACGCAGGTTGAGATTCGGCGACGCCATGTCGATTTTGGCGCGCAGGACATAACGGCCAGCGGCAAATTCGCCGTTTCTCATCCGCTCAAACAGGTCGATGTTTTCTGCTGTCGAACGCTCCCGCCAGGGACTTTCTTGCCCCGGCGTAGTCAAGGTGCCACGATTCTCGCGAATTTCGTCCGCAGTCTGGCCGTCGACATAGGCCTTGCCGCGGTTGATCAGCATGATCGCAAAGGCGTAAAGTTTTTCGAAATAATCGGAGGCATAATATTCATGTTCGCCCCAATCAAAACCGAGCCAGCGCAGGTCGGCTTTGATGGCGTCGATATATTCCTGCTCCTCCTTGATCGGGTTGGTGTCGTCAAAACGCAGATGACAGCGTCCGCCGAAGGCTTCCGCCAGACCGAAATTGAGGCAGATCGACTTGGCGTGACCGATATGCAGATAGCCGTTCGGCTCCGGCGGAAAACGGGTCACAACCTGCTTGCTCTTGCCGCTGGCGAGATCCTCGGTGATGATATGACGGATAAAATTTGCGGACGATGTTGAAATGTCGCTCATGCTTGTTCCTTATAATGGATGATTCATGCCGCGTGCAGCAAAGCCACGGCATGGGCTTCGATCCCTTCGCCGCGCCCGGCAAAACCGAGGTGTTCGGTGGTGGTTGCCTTGACGTTGATAAATGCCACGTCAACGTTGCAGACGGCGGCAATATTAACTGTCATCTGCTCAATGTAGGGGGCCAGTTTCGGCTCCTGGGCAACGATGGTCACGTCCATGTTGACAACCCGGTACCCCCGCTCCGTGGCCATTGCCACCACCTGCTCCAGCAAGCGGGTACTGGCAATGCCGCGATAGCGTTCGTCATTATCCGGGAAGTGCCTGCCGATATCCCCCGCGCCGAGCGCGCCGAGCAGGGCATCGCAAATGGCGTGCAGCGCGACGTCGGCATCGGAGTGTCCGAGCAGACCGCGTTCAAAAGGGATTTCGACTCCGCCGAGAACCAGTTTGCGTCCCGCGACCAGGCGGTGAACGTCGTAGCCGTGACCGATGCGCATCATTCCCGCTGCCCTCGTTGTGCCTCGTGCTCTGCCCAAATGGCGCGGGCCAGAGGCAGATCGTCAGGGGTGGTAATTTTCAGGTTGCATTTGCTCCCCGTCACCATGGTCACCGGTGCCCCGCTCCATTCGATCAGCGCGGCGTCGTCGGTCGTGACAAATCCTTGCGCCAGGGCTCGTTCGTGGGCGGCGTGAATCAATCCGTAACGAAAGGCTTGCGGGGTCTGAGCCTGCCATAAGTGTTCTCGTGCGGGGGTTGATACAACCTGCGCGGCAACAACTTCCTTGATCGTGTCCTGAACCGGAACGCCAACCAGACAGGCGCCAGCGGTGCGCGCTTGTTCGATGAGGAGCGGGAGTTGTGCAATGGGAAAGAAAGGGCGTGCGCCATCGTGAATCACGACAATATCGTCGTCCTGCGCCCTGCAGGCCTGCAAGCCATTACGCACAGAGTCCTGACGCTGTGCGCCGCCGGGGACGATAGCTCTGACCTTGGTAAATCCGTATTGTTCTACAATGGCGGTGTGACAGTAATCGATCTCGTCAGGCGGGGAGATGATGTAGATGTCATCGACTTGCGGGGCATTGTCGAAGAGGGCAACGGTGTGCGCCAGAACCGGGCGGTCACCGAGGAGCAGATACTGTTTGTTGACAGCGGCGCCCATCCGTCTACCTGTTCCCGCGGCAGGGATCAGAACAATGATTTTCATGTGACTCCTGATCACAGGGAGGGACCGGTAAAGCCGCAGGGGCGTTGTCAGTTAATGAAAATGTTTTCGACGCGTTTGACGACCATGTCTTCAGCTTGTCCCTGTGCCAGTGCCAGTTCCTTAACCAGCAGGCGCCGGGCCAGCTCGAGCACCTTCTTCTCACCGTAGGAAAGTTCTTTGCCTTCCTTGATCATGTACAGTTCGCGGAGGACTTCGGCCACTTCAAAAAGATCGCCGGATTTGATTTTGTCGTTATACTCCCGCTGCCGTCGGCTCCACGAGATGGTGGCCGGGATCTCGGACAGTTTTTCTTCGAGCAATTTATAAACAGAGCTGATTCGACCGCGATCAATCAAGGTGCGCAGGCCGACCTGGGCAACATTGTTTACCGGAATCATGATGGTCATGTCGTTGTCGACGATGCGCAAAACGTAAAAATTATTCACACTGCCGCCAATATCGCGCGATTCAATCGCTTCGACAATGCCGACCCCTTGCGACGGGTAGACCGCCATATCTCCAACTTTAAACATGTAGTTACTCCTCTCCCGCTCTGGGACTAAACACTATAGCACAGTGTTGTTGAATCCGTCAAGGCGAGTGATTTTTCATGATAAAATCATATTTTCACCGCCGCAATGAGCAGCGTGGGGCAATCGTTTGCGACTGACAGATGGTCGCACGCATGATAGATTCGGAACAGTGGAAAGGAGAACATGACCAATGCGAATTGCTGTCATCGGTTCAGGGGCGCTGGGACTCTACTACGGTGCGTTGTTGCAACGTGGCGGGAACGATGTGCGTTTTTTGTTGCGGAGCGACTTCGACGCGATCACGGCGCGGGGTTTGACGATCATGTCGGCGCAGGGCAACTTTCATCTCGATCAGGTGGCCGGGTTTCGTGCTCCGCAGGAGATGGGTGAAGTCGATCTGGTCCTGGTCGGGCTGAAGACGACGGCCAACGACGTGTTGACCAGGCTCGTTGCGCCGTTGATGCAGAATCCGGCGTGCAGCGTCCTGACATTGCAAAACGGCCTCGGCAACGAAGAGCTGCTGGCCGACGCTTTCGGCCCGGAACGGGTCCTCGGCGGGATTGCTTTTCTCTGCTCAAACCGGGGCGAAGCGGGGATCGTTCACCACCTCGGCCAGGGGTCGGTGCGGCTCGGTGAGTTTCGGGGCGGCGGCAGTGCGCGGACGGAGCAGTTGGCGGTGACGTTCAGTGCGGCCGGAATTCCCTGTATAGCGGTGGCTGACCTGTGCAGGGCGCGCTGGGAAAAGCTGGTGTGGAACATTCCGTTTAACGGGTTGTGTGCCCTGACCGGCAAGGATGTCACTGAAATTCTCGCGGTACCGGCCTGTCGTGCACAGGTGCGGGAAATGATGCTGGAGGTGTCCGCCGGAGCGAATACGCAGGGGTTGTCAACGCCGCTTGACGGTGCAACTTTTGCCGAAAAAATGTTGCTGGCCACCGATGCCATGGATCACTATCGCCCCAGTATGATGCTCGATCGGCTGGCGGAGCGACCGGTCGAGGTGCAGGCAATTTACCATGAGCCGTTGCGGCGCGCGGCACGCTGTGGTGTGACTATGCCGCGGGTGCAGTTGCTGGCGGCGTTGCTGAGCTTGCCAGGATCGCTGTGCTGAGGCGCAAAAATATTTTTTCGCGTTATGTTATCTGCTATGCTCACCCGAACATCGAGGAATTCACCTGCTTTATCGAGAGGACCCATGTCAAAACATATTCCTGAAGAACACCTTGAAATTCGTGAAATGTCGATCGACGATCTGGCGGCCGTTTTTCACCTTGGGGAGGAATTGTTTACCTCCGAATATTCGTCGAGCATGTATCGCACCTGGGACGAATATGAGATCACCACGCTGTTCAACTCTGACAGTGAATTGTGCATCGTTGCCGAACTGGACGGCGTGATTGTCGGTTTTGCGCTGGGGACCACGGTAGAGAAGCAGAACTCCTCGTGGAAGTACGGCTATCTGGTGTGGATCGGGATTCGCTCCGGGTTGCAGAAGCTGGGAGTCGGGCACAAACTGTTCAATGAAATCAAGCAGCGCATGGTTGAGCAGGGGGTGCGGATGATTATTATTGACACCGATGCCGACAACGAGGCCGGGATCGGCTTTTTCAAGAAACAGGGGTTCGACAATATTCAGAAGCATGTTTACATGACCCTTAACCTGTCACGCGCACGGCAAAAGCGCAAGAAGGGATGACGATGGACATGCGCCTTGAGCAAGTGTGGGCCGCTATCGATCCACAACGGTTGCGTGGCACCCTGATGGAGATGATCGATATCTACTCACCATCGGGGAAGGAAGAAGATATCCAGCTTTATCTGGAAGAGCTGCTGGCTGCGACCGGGATTCCGGTGCGGCGGCAGGTGGTCGATGAGGAACGCTACAATCTGATCACAACGATGGGGGAGGGAACCCCGTCATTCTATCTGGTCGGGCATGTTGATACGGTCGCTGCCTGGGATATTGAGGAGTACGCGGCGGTTGAACAGTGGGGGGTGGTGCGTGGTCTGGGGGCCGCCGACATGAAAGGCGGTTGCGCGGCGATGGTCGAAGCGTGGCTGGCGCTGGCGACACTCCCCGAGGCGCAACGCCCGTCCCTCGGTCTGTTGCTGGTGGTCGGCGAAGAGGAAAACGGCGACGGTAGTGCGCGCTTTCTGCAGGAGGATCAGCCCGAGTGGGTGGTGATCGGCGAACCGACCGCGATGCTCCCCGCATTTCGCCATTTTGGCTACATGGAGTTGGCGCTGGTCACGCAGGGGTGGCGCATTCATTCTTCCCTGCCGGAACTGGGCCATAATGCCATTGAGTCGATGTTGCGGGTGTTGTTGCAGTTGCAACGGCTGCCGCTCCTTGATCCGGGGGCTGGTCGCCTGGTCTACTCGATTCGCGAGATGAGTTCATCGCAGGCGGGCTTCGTGGTGCCGGATCGTTGTGAGGCATTGATCGATCTGCATCTGTCGCCCGATGTTGATCCGGGGGAGGTACGGCGCGAGCTGGAAAAGATTCTGGTCAAAGCCCGGCGCCTGATCAAGGATCTCAATCTGGAAGCGCGTTTCGATTTTGAAGCGGGAGGCTATGAGCTGGCCCTCGATAACCCGCTGGTGGCAATCATGGAAGAAACGTTTCCACAGCTGAATCTGCCGTTGGAGTTTGTCCCGTTCCGCTCCCATTCTGACGGCAACCTGTTTTTCCAGGCCGGGTGCAAACCCCTCATTCTTGGTCCCGGTTCGCTGGAAACCGCCCATACCGCTGAGGAACAAACCTCCCTCGCCGAAGTCGAGGTTGCCGCGCGGATCTACGCCGCGCTGGCGCTCAAATGAAGGTGCGGCGTCCCCCTTACCACCCCTTGTCACTCTTCGGTTCCAGGGACACCAGCGTGTAGTCTCGCGATCCCAGACCGATCTTCTCGCCATGTTCCAGCGTGGTCTCCCAATCAATCTGCGGATAGACGCCGCGGAATTTGTCCCCCCCTGCTTCATGTCCCGATTGCAGCGCACTGTCAGCCAGACCGGGGGCGCGATTCACCAGATCGGCGCAGGCCTGATCGATGGCGACCGGATCGGTGGCGACGAGAATCCCCTGATCGGCGACGATCGGGGCATCGCTATGGCCGTAACAGTCGCAGGCCGGCGAAACCTGGGTGACAAAGCTGACATAGAGGGTCTTCCCCGCCTTGCCGGTGGTGGCGCCGAGGGCGTACTCCGCCATTTTTTTCATAATCGTCGGCGGCGCTTCGTCCCAGTTGATGTCGATCGCTTTATCTGCGCAGATCGTGATGCAGCGCCCGCAACCGGTGCATTTATCGATATCGATGCTCGCCTGCGGTGCCTGAACCGTGATCGCCCCATGGGCACAAGCTTTGAGGCAGGCGCCGCAGACGGTGCAGCGCTGATTGACGGTGGGGGCGGAGACCGAATGTTGTTCCAGTTTGCCTTCGCGGCTCGAACAACCCATTGCCAGATTCTTGATCGCCCCGCCAAAGCCGCTGATCTCGTGACATTTGAAGTGCGAAACGGTCAGCAGCACATCGGCGTCGATGATCTCGGCACCGATGTCGGTGGCCGTCAACAACTCCCCGGCAATCGCGATACGGCGTGCTGAATGACCGCGCAGGCCATCGCTCATGATCAGTGGTGCGCCGACAACCGCGTAAGCGAAGCCGTTTTCAATCGCGCAGGTGAGGGCAGAAACCGCCTCTTTGCGTTGGCCGGGGTAGAGGGTGCTGGAATCGGTGAGGAACGGTTTGCCATGGAGTTCCTTGACCCGGTCGACAATGCGGCGGATGAAGGGGGGGCGAACAAAGGCGTGGCCGCCCTTTTCGCCAAAGTGAATTTTGATTGCCGTCAGATCGCCGTTGCCGACGATCCGGTCGATCCCGGCCAGGTCAAGGAGACGGGTCAGCTTGCCAAACAAGTTCTCGCGGTGGCCAGTGCGCAGGTCGGCAAAATAAACGGGTGTCGACATTTAAGCTTTCCCTTTCTCAGTGGTAGTGATCGGTGATCCGGGTTCAGGGACCGGCTGCCCGTCCCCCGGCATTTTTTCCACATAGAGCGAACGGCTCGGGAACGCGATCTCCAGCCCCAGCTCTTCGAGAATATCCATAATTTTCAGACAGACATCCTGGCGCGCATCGAGATATTCTCCCCAGACGGTGGTGGTCGTGAAGCAGTAGACCATGATATCGAGGGAGGAGGCGCCGAAGTCGGTGAAGTTGACGAGGAAAAATTCCTGATCGATCGCCGGGTGTTCAGCTAGCAGGGTGCGAATCCGTTCGACCACCGTGCGCATTTGCTGCGGGGTGGTGGCATAGGTAATGCCGATGGTCAATTTGATGCGGCGTCTCGGCATGCGGCTGAAGTTGTTGATGCCGAGATTGGCGACAATATTGTTCGGCACGGTGATTTGCGTCTTGGCAAAAGTACGAATCTTGGTCGAACGAAACCCGACCTCTTCGACGGTTCCTTCCATATCGCCGGCCTGAATCCAGTCGCCGACCCGGAACGGACGGTCGAAGATAATCATCAGCGAGCCAAACACGTTTGACAAGGTATCCTTCGCCGCCAGCGCCACTGCCAATCCGCCGATCCCGAGGGAGGCAAGGAGGCCGGAGACGGAATAGCCGAAATTCTGGATCGTCATGATGATGGCGAGAAAGACGATAAAGACGCGCAGGCTCTTGCGGATCAGCGGCGTCAGATTATCATCGAGGGTCGATGTCGTGCGCGCCGCCCAGTTGCTCAGGTATTTGTCGAAAATATCGATCAGGTTAAAGAGTGCCCAGGCGATGGCGCAGGTGAACAGCACCTGGGTCAGGGCGTTGCCGAAGCGCAGCAGGTTGACCGGTTCGCTCGGCAGTTTGAGAATGTCGAGGGCCAGACGGATGCCGCCGATGGTGACCAGAAAGCCCGCCGGGCGGCGCAGACATTTCAGCAGCAGATCGTCATACTCGCTGCCGGTTTTATCCGCCAGCGGCAGCAGCAGCCGGTCGTAGAAATACAGTGCGATGCGGCGAATGATCAGCGCACCAAGGATAGCACCAAATGCGCCGCCGTACTGAGCGAGGCTGATGCCGAGGAAGGTCTGGTCGAGCAGTTCTGCAAATGCGTACACGGCGTTCTCCTGCGTTTTTGATTCCTCTACATAGCAAAGATAACGGGGGTTGGCAAGCAATGGTCGCAGCATTTGCCGGAGTCAGTCGGCGGGCAAACGGAAAAACGCTTGAGAACTGGAACTATTCAGAAAGAAATAGACTTTGTGATACACTGTCCCGTAGTCGTTTTTGCAAATATTGATCAAGGAGAGAACATCATGAACAAACATCCGCACGATACCCTGAAGACGTGTCGCCAGCTGACGGTCGGTGGCGAGAACTATCAATATTACAGTCTCATGGCCGCGGCCGAAGCACTTGGTGATATCTCGAAGCTGCCCTTCACCCTGAGGGTACTCCTCGAAAATCTGCTGCGGTTTGAAGATGGTGAAACCGTCACCGTTGCCGACATCAAGGCGGTTGCGTCGTGGCTCGACACGCGTCGTTCACAACATGAAATCGCCTTCCGTCCGGCGCGGGTACTGATGCAGGATTTTACCGGGGTTCCGGCAGTGGTTGATCTGGCGGCGATGCGCGATGCCGTGGCGCGGGGCGGGGGCGATCCGCAGCAGGTCAATCCGCAGGTGCCGGTCGATCTGGTCATCGATCACTCGGTGATGGTCGACAGTTACGCCAGCCCCGAGGCGTTCGGTAGCAACGTTAAGCGCGAAATGGAGCGCAACTTTGAGCGTTATGCTTTTTTGCGCTGGGGGCAAACCGCCTTTAACAACTTCCGCGTGGTGCCCCCCGGCACCGGTATCTGCCACCAGGTCAACCTGGAATATCTCGGTAAAACGGTCTGGGTCAGTGAGCATGCCGGGATGAAGTTCGCTTATCCCGATACGCTGGTCGGCACCGATAGTCATACGACAATGATCAACGGCCTGGCGGTGCTTGGCTGGGGGGTCGGCGGGATCGAAGCCGAGGCGGCGATGCTCGGTCAGCCGATCTCAATGCTCCTCCCCGAAGTCGTTGGTGTTCGGCTGACCGGAGCGCTCAGCGAAGGGGTGACCGCCACCGATCTGGTGTTGACCGTTACCGAGATGCTGCGCAACTTCGGCGTGGTCGGCAAATTTGTTGAATTTTGCGGTTCGGGCCTCGACCAGCTGCCGCTGGCCGACCGGGCGACAATCGCCAATATGTCTCCGGAGTTCGGTGCGACCTGCGGGTTCTTCCCGATCGACCAGGTGACCATCGACTATCTGCGTTTTACCGGGCGCGACGAGCAGAGTTGTGCGCTGGTCGAAGCCTATGCCAAAGAGCAGGGATTGTGGCGAACTGACGCTGAACCGGTGTTCACCGACATGCTGGAGCTGAACTTGGCTGATGTGACGCCGAGTCTGGCCGGACCGAAGCGTCCGCAGGACCGCGTCGATCTGGCGGGTCTGCGGTCAGCATTTGATGCGATCGTGCCTGCTGGCGACATTGACAAGACGTCTCCGGTGGCGGGAGCGGACTATGCGCTCCGGCAAGGGGACGTCGTCATCGCCGCGATCACCTCCTGCACCAATACCTCAAACCCGGCAGTGATGATGGCCGCCGGGCTGGTGGCAAAAAAAGCGCTCGCAAAAGGGCTGCTGACCAAACCGTGGGTTAAAACCTCGCTGGCGCCCGGCTCCAAGGTTGTCACCGATTATCTCGCTGCCGCCGGATTACGGGAACCGCTCAATACCCTCGGTTTTAATCTCGTCGGCTACGGCTGTACCACCTGCATCGGCAACTCCGGCCCGTTGCGCGGGCCGCTTGCCGCTGCGATTGACGCCGCCGGGATGACGGTTGCATCGGTGTTATCCGGTAATCGCAACTTTGAAGGACGCATCCATCCATTGATCAAAGCCAACTGGCTGGCATCACCGCCGCTGGTGGTCGCGTTTGCCCTGGCCGGGACAACGCGGATCGACCTGAGTTGTGAACCTCTCGGCATCGGGCCCGACGGCGAACCGGTCTTTTTGAAAGATATCTGGCCCACTAACGCCGAGGTGGCTGAAATGGTCGCCAAGGTGTCAGCGCAGATGTTTCACCAGGAATATACTGACGTTTTTAAGGGGGACGAGGCGTGGCGCAACTTGCCGATCCCGGCCGGTCAAACCTACGCCTGGGATGAGTCGTCGACCTATGTCAAGGAACCGGGGTTTTTTGCGGTGCGCGAAAAGCTGGCGGCAGGGTTGGAAGGGGTCGCGGACGCCCGCATCCTGGCGCTGCTCGGCGATTCGATCACCACCGATCATATCTCCCCGGCGGGGGCGATCAAGGCGGACACCCCCGCCGGACGTTATCTTCTCGATCATGGCATCGCCGAGACCGATTTCAACTCCTACGGTTCGCGGCGTGGCAACCATGAGGTGATGGTGCGTGGCACCTTCGCCAACATCCGCCTGCGCAACGCCATGGTCTCCGGCACCGAAGGCGGCTTTACCCGCCTGATACCGGGTGGCGAAGTCATGTCGATCTTTGACGCGGCACTGCGCTATGCGGAAAGTGCCACGCCGCTGGTGATCTTTGCCGGCAAGGAGTACGGCACCGGATCGAGCCGCGACTGGGCCGCCAAGGGGACATTGCTCCTCGGCGTGCGCGCGGTGATTGCCGAGAGTTTCGAGCGCATTCACCGTTCCAACCTGATCGGCATGGGGATTTTGCCGTTGCAGTTCAAAGCAGGGGAAAGTCGCCTGACGCTGGGGCTGGATGGCACGGAGGTTGTCAGCCTGAGAGCGGCAGCCGAGCTGGTGCCGGGGCAGGATGTCACGTTGACAGTTCAGCATGAAAGCGGATCATCCCGCGACGTTGTGGTGACCAGTCGGCTCGATACCGCCAATGAAGTCGAGTATTTTCGCAACGGCGGGATTCTCAATTATGTGCTGCGGGGGATGGTGGAGGGGGCGCGAGAATAATGTTTCACCACGAAGAGCACGAAGGTCACGAAGAAAATCTATTGTAAGGGGCTCTCCGTGCGCTTCGTGATCTTCGTGGTGATGAAGGTTTTGGTGGTAGCTGGGAAGACCTTTCGCGGCTGGAAGCCACTCCCACAAAGGAAAGCCACTCCCACAGAAGCGGGGCGGCAATGATGGTTTTGCTGTTGTGGGAGCGACATCCTGTCGCGAAGCTTTTGGTAGTCCGGGCGGTTTCCCCACCTTTTTCTTGTTCTGTGAACGAGAATCGTTTAAAATCACCTTTCATGTTTGTCCCCGAGAGGAGGTTCCCGATGCGCCGCTGTCTGTGCTTTTCCCTGCTTGTTCTGCTGCTGTTCCCCCCCCTGTTGTTTGCCAATGACCTGTGTGGCCTGGCTGATGCCGTGACCGACAAAGCGGTCAAGGCGTTTGAGGCTGATCGTGCCGAGGGGTTGAAATTGTTTCTCAAGGCCAGTGAGCTGTGCGGCGAAAAGGCCGATATCGCCTATAACCTCGGCGTGGCCTACTACCGTTACGGGCGGTTGGTCGAAGCCCGTGATGCCCTCGGCAAAGCTGTTGCCAAAGATGGCAGCAACGCCGCCGCGCTCAACAATCTGGCCCAGGTGCTGCTTGAACTGCGGCAGGACGAAACTAAAGCCCTTGCTTATGCAGAGAAAGCGGCGCGTTCTTCGAGTGACCCGGCGGTGACCGACACCCTGGCTCGCGCCCGTTACGCCAGCGGCAACGAGGTTGATGCCCTCAAGGGACTGCACACCGCTTTGGCTAAACAGTCGCACCAGGATTTGCAGGCCAGTTATGACGAACTGCTCGACCGCTATCTGGCGACGCAGGTCGAAGCGGCGCAGTCCGGGAAACGGCAGCAGGCGTTGAGCACCCTTGCCCGACTCGATTTTGAAGCCAGGGCGGCTTACACCCGCATTCAGTTGCTGGCCCTTGCCGGACAGGGGGAAGACGCCCTCAAGGCGGTGGCCAGCGCCCAACGTCAGTTCCCGAACGACAAAGCTTTACGCAACGCCACCGACGCAGTGGGCAACCAGGTCGCCGGTGGGCTTTACCAGCAGTTCCAGTCCGGCCAGACCGCCGCGGCGGTCTCTCATGCCAAAAAACTTGCCGAAGCTTATCCGCAGATTTCAGCCCTGAAACAAGCCTACGACAAACTCTTTGAAGCGATGCTCGCCGATGCCTCGACCATCGCCGTTCCCGAGGCCGTGGCGCGAACCCGGCAGCCGGTCGGCGGCGGGCGCACCGCGCAACTGTTGGCCGGCATGGCCGGCGGCACGGCCCCCGACGCCAGCGAGGTCGATTTGACCGTTGATGTCGACCAGAACATCCCCAAGGGCAAGAAGGCAGGCAAGTACGATGTTGCCGTGGTGATCGGCAATCGCACCTACGGGGTCGGCGGCGTGCCCAACGTAGATTTTGCGTGGCGCGATGCCCGCACCATGCGTCAGTATCTGACCACCACCATGGGGTTTGATCCCGGCATGATCATCTATGAAGAGGATGCCGGTTACGCCAAATTCAACGAAATTTTCGGCAACGAGCGTGATCATCGGGGCAAACTGCATAATTTCGTCAAGGACGGCCAGTCGCGCGTCTTTGTTTTCTACGTCGGTCACGGCGCGCCCGATCTCGACAGCGGCGACGCCTACTTTGTGCCGGTCGACGCCAACCCGCAGTTTCTCAAGACCAGCGGCTACCGGGTGCAGACCTTTTATGACAACCTCGCCAAACTCCCGGCCAAGGACGTCACCGTGGTCCTCGACGCCTGTTTCTCTGGCAACTCGGCCAGTGGTCTTCTGTTTCAAGGGGTCAGCTCGATCACCCTGCGCACCCGACCACAGGTCGCCAAGCCGTCCGCTTCGGTGGTTTTTGCCAGCGCCGCCGATGATCAGGTGTCAACCTGGTACCCGGAGAAACGCCACAGCTTGTTTACCTACTATTTTCTCAAAGGTTTACAGGGTGAAGCTGACAGTAGCAAAGACAAGAAAATCACCGTGGCCGAGATGGAAGACTATCTGAACGAGAATGTGACCTGGATGGCGAAAAAGCTTAAAGGGACAACCCAACAGCCTCAAGTCTCGGGCAAGCGTCAGCAGGTGCTGGCGGTACTGAAGTAAGAAGGGGGGCAGACGATGCAGCGCATACTTCTTTTTTTTCTTACTCTCATGCTCGTGTCTCAACCGGCACAGGCGTGGTTTATCAAAGAGTTTCGCACCAGCAGAGAAAAAATGAGTCGCAGCGGTGGTTCCGGCAGCGGTAGTTGGACGGAGTCACTCACCGGGATGGAGTTTGTCAGGATACCGGGCGGGTGTTTTCAGATGGGCAGCCCGGCAAATGAGAAAGACCGTGGCAGTGACGAGGGGCCGGTGCATGAGGTGTGTGTTGACGGATTCTCCATAGGGAAGTTTGAGGTGACCAATGCACAGTATCGCAAATACAAATCCGGGCACACCAGCAAGGACTACGGAGGAAATAGTCTGAACGGCGATGATCAGCCAGCAATCTATGTCAGCTGGGAAGATGCGACCGAGTACGCCAAGTGGTTGTCGCGTCAGACCGGCAAGAGCTTCCGTTTGCCGACCGAGGCGGAGTGGGAATATGCGGCCCGTGCCGGGACCCGAACGGCACGCTGGTGGGGTGAAAGTCCGGATCAGGCCTGTCGCAATGCGAATGTAGCTGACCAAAGTGCGAAAAGAAAATGGTCGAACTGGACAGTTCACAACTGCGATGACGGTTATGCTGTAACAGCCCCGGTGGGACGTTTTGCAGCCAATGCGTTTGGTTTGCACGACATGCTTGGCAATGTATGGGAGTGGTGCCAGGACTGGTACGACAGCGGCTATTATGCTAAAAGTCCCAGGCAGAATCCGCAGGGTCCGTCAGGTGGCTCGGACCGCGTGCACCGCGGTGGTAGCTGGACCAGCGGAGCGAGGCTCGTGCGTGCGTCGAACCGGAACGGGGGCGCTCCGGGCAACCGTTACAACTACCTTGGCTTTCGCCTGCTCATTCAAGACCGGGGTTAGGTGGAGGTGTGATTGGAGGCGCTGGCAGCGCGTGGCGGAGCCGCGCTGACGGGCGCTGGAAATGACACCGGAACCCAAATTTTTTTGTTTTGTGGAAGCCGCTCCCACAAAGGAAAGCCGCTCCCACAGAGACGGGGCGGGGCGGCGATGATGGTATTGCTGTTGTGGGAGCGACATCCTGTCGCGAAGGGTTGGCTATTGCGGGGGGGAAGCTTATGAACGCATATTTTCAAATTGCAGTTCAATGCCCAGATCTTTCCCCTTGAGCAGCTGAATCACTTCCTGGAGATCGTCGATCTTTTTGCCGGTGACGCGCACCTGATCGTCCATGATCTGGGCCTGCACCTTGAGTTTGCTCTCCTTGATCAACTTGATGACCTCTTTCCCTTTTTCCTTGCTGATCCCCTGTACCAGCGTTGCCTTCTGACGTACCGCGCCCATCGAGGCGGGTTCTTCCTTGCCGTAGTCAAAACAGCGTGCCGAGACGCCGCGTTTGACCAGTTTGCTGATCAGGATGTCCTTGATCGCGGTCAGTTTGTAATCATCGGCGGCGAGGATGGTCAGTTCGTCTTTGCCGAGGGCGATTTCATTGTGAGTGCCTTTAAAATCATAGCGCTGTTCAACTTCCTTGATCGCCTGGTTGACGGCGTTGTCGACTTCCTGCATGTTGACTTTTGATACAATGTCGAAACTGGGCATGCTGCCTTCTCCTTCTGTGTCAAATCAAAAATCCTACTCCTGCTCGTATTCGCCACGCGTCAAGCTGAAGTTGTGGCGGTACTGCATGATACTCTGCACGGCGATTTTGATGATACTGGCGACCGGCACGCCGATAATCATGCCGATGACGCCGGACAATTTGCCCCCCATGATGATCGCGACAATAACGATGAACGGGTGCAGATTGGAAACCCGCGAAATAAATATCGGGATGAGGATAAAACTGTCGACAATGATCTGGGCGATGAGGATGTAGACGCAGACAATCCACCAGAACTCGCCGCCGATACCGAGATCGGCAAAAGCGATCAGAATGCCGGGGACCATGCCGATGATCGGGCCGACGTAGGGGATCAGATTGGTGATTCCGGCGAACGCTCCGAGGAGCGGGGCGTAACGGATATCGGTCATGCTCAGTCCAATGGCGACGACCAGCCCGACGATGAAGGCTTCGATGATCCGCCCGCGAATGAACTCGGAGAGCTGCCGACTGATCAGAAACGAGAGGTCGTGCGCCATTTCAAAATGACGGTTGGGGGTCAGCGCCACGCATTTGCGGATGGTGGCGTGGCCGTCGCGTAAAAAAAAGAACGAAAAGAGTGGTACCAGAATCATCAGGCTGCCGATGAGCAGCGCCGATTTCGGTGTTTCAACCAGAATGTCGGCAGCGATCCTCTGCGCCAATGCTTTGGCTTTTCCGGGCAGATCGTATTCTGTGACGTAGGGAGCCTTGTTGATCAGATAGTTTTGCAGCTCATTAACCAGGCCGGTAATTTTTCCGGTGTAGCGGGGGAGGTCGGTTTTGAGTGAAGACCACATTCCGTCGAGGTAGGGAATCAGCCAGAATGCCAGTAACGTTGCGATGATGGCAATCAGTATGTAGACAAAGAATATGCCAAGGGTGCGATTGAAGCCTTTGCGTTCAAAGTAACGGACCGGTGGGTCGAGTAAAAAAGTCAGGATAAGCGACAACAGGACCGGGAGGAAAAGACCCGCCGTCGCGGTCCTGAGCAGATTGATAATGTTGGTGGCCGAGGTATAGAGCGCCAGGCCGGTCGCCAGTGACAGCGTCATGACCAGATAGAAAATAATCAGTTGTGCGCGGGTGAATCCTTTGCGCGAGCTGCTGTTCGGTAGGCTACTCATCATGGTGGTTCACATTTTCGAGCGCGGTTTTGAGCCGAATGATTTCGGTATTCGAGGCGAGCAGTCGTTCACTCATGATGCGGGTGAGCATCATCAGGATCTTGTTGGCGATGTCGGCCTGTTTCTGGACCATTTCGAGCAGGTCGGCACGGAACAGACCGATCAGTACACTTTGTTCGAGGGTCCGGACGAAAGCGGTGCGGGCGGCGGGAGCAGTCAAGGTCGTTTCGCCGAAAAAATCGCCTGGCCCAAGGACCGCCAGCTCCTCTTCCTCCTTGTTGATATTGCGTGAGAAAACCTGCACTTTTCCCGAGCGGATGACGTACATGCCCGAGCCGGGATCGCCCTGTTCGAAAACGGTTTCAAACGGGGCGTAGTCACGGGCGTGCATCAGCCGTTCGAGCTGATGCAACTCCTTGGGGCTCAGTTCCGCGAAAACCGGCACAGTGCCAAGAAAAAAAGCCAGTGATTCTTCCTGCTTTTTTTTCGAGAAAATATTGCTCCACAGTGGGTTCAAGGCAAATCCTCCATCAGAATGATCAATGAACTACTGGCCATTGAGGGCCTGGATGGCAAGCTCCGGCAATGGTTTGTTGATGATATAGTTACTGAAAGTGACTTCCATGTGTTCGTTGCGATCCGGGGTGCGGACGTTGCGCACCTGTTTCCCCGGTACCAAAAACCCGCCGACGTTGACAAACTCGGTGGTCAGGCGGGTATCGATGCCGCCATCCGCGGTGGTGAGATGAACCTCCGTGGGGAGCAGGTTCCCGGCGATCTCGAGATGACGCAGCTGAAAAATCAGTCGCGACGTCCCGGTGGCGACGATTTCCATCCGGCGTAGAATGTTGCGGTCCGGGTCGATGTCGAAAACCAGTTCGCTGATATTGGTCCGGGGGAGTGGCAACCCCTCGGTGTAGAATGCGTTGCCCACATCGACAGCGTCGCGGAATAGTGCGGTGATGGAGATGGTCCGGTCGCTGCCGATACGTGTTTCGAAGGTTTTGATTTCGGCCTTTTGCAGCAGCGCGGCACGCTTGCTCGCACCCCTTGCCGACAGCACGAGGGTGCCCGGATCGATGGCGAATTCGCGCGAAAAGTAACGAATCATTTCGCTCATGGTGGGGAAGACCGTTTTCGCTGTCGGCAGGATGACGGTGCGCCCGCTCGCGCGGCTCCAGAATTTACGCAGCTCCGGCACCTGTGGCCGGGGAGCATCGGCGGGCATGTTGGTCGTCATGCGGGTGATCATGATCCCGACCTGATCGGTAGTGACGGTTGCCTGGTAGTTGTCGAGTCCCTTTTGGCCGATGGCGTAGGTGTGCGCGACCTTTTCGAGCAGGGTCGGGTCGGCAAACGCAAACAGGGGCGTCAACAACAGGCAACAGATCAGGTAAAACGCAATTCGCAACATTTGATAGCGTCCTCCAGCGAGGGGTAGTTTGAGACGAAATACGCCCATTATAGCGGATGTCCTGGAAACGACAAGGACTATTTCAGTCGCAATCACGAGGTGTTGACAGCTGCCGCAAGGGGTTGTTATCTTCGCTTAACGGACGCAATTGCGCTTATGGAGTACGATGGATTTTCAATCCAGCAAATACCCGGCAGCACCGGGGGTTTATCTGATGCGGGGCAGCGACGGGCAAGTGCTTTATGTCGGCAAGGCGAAGCGGCTGCGCAATCGTCTGCGCGGTTATTTTTCCGCGGCAGGGGACGGACGCGGCCATATTCGTTTTCTGATGGCGCGGGTTGCAACGATCGACACCATTGTCACCGATACCGAGAAAGAGGCGCTGATCCTTGAAAACCTCCTCATCAAGGAACATCGCCCGCGTTATAACATCGATCTGCGTGATGACAAAACCTACCTGTCGCTGCGCATCGACCTGAACGAGGAATTCCCCACGGTCAACCTGACCCGGCGGGTGGTGAATGACGGAGCGCTCTATTTTGGTCCGTATTCCTCAACCGGGGCGATTCGCTCCACCCTGAAGACGCTGCGCCAGGTCTTTCCGCTGCGCCAGCATGATCTGGCGACCTGTCGACGGCGCGGGCGCCCCTGTCTTTATTTTCAACTCGATCAGTGCAGTGGCCCCTGTCACGGAAAAATTTCTGCGCCGGATTACCGCAAGCTGGTGGACGGGGTGATCGCACTGCTCGGCGGTCGGGAAAGTGAAGTGCTGGCCGATTTACAGCGGCGGATGACGCGTGCCGCGCAGGAGTTGCGCTATGAGGATGCCGGGGCGTTGCGTGATCAGATTCGGGCGATCAACAAATCGGTTGAGCAACAGAAGGTGGTGATTGCCGCCGGTGGTGATCGCGATGTGGTGGGACTGCATCGTGAAGGGGGGGAGGTGGAGATTGCGCTACTCTGCGTTCGTCAGGGGAAGTTGCTCGACCGGCGCGATTTTAATCTTGACTGGCGACTCGATGAGGATGAACTGCTCTCCTCCTTTCTGCGCGAATTCTACGCGCGTGAGGTCTTGATTCCCGGCGAAATTTTGCTGCCCTTTCTCCCTTCCGACAGCGCCACACTGGGCGAATGGTTGTCCGAACGTCGCGGGCGCAAGGTCACTCTTTTGGCCCCGCAACGTGGCCCTCGGGCCGAACTGGTGCAGCTGGCAGCGCGCAATGCCAGCGAGGCGCAGCGCGAACGCGGCAGTCGTCGCGCGGCACGTACCACGCTGCTGAACGATCTGGCGGCCCGTTTTCATCTCCCTGTGCTGCCGACGCGCATCGAGTGTTTTGATATCTCCAATATTCAGGGGAGTTTCAATGTCGGCAGCATGGCGGTGGTTATCAATGGCGAGCCGGAAAAAAGCGCCTATCGTCATTATCGCATCCGTGAGATTAGTGGCGCCGATGATTTTGCCGCGCTTGGCGAGGTGTTGCGGCGGCGTTTGCGGCGCGGTATCGAAGAGGGTGTACTCCCCGATCTGTTGTTGATCGACGGCGGCAAGGGGCAGCTCGGTGCGGTCGTTGCGGTGCTTGAAGAACTCGGCCTGCTCGGGCGGGTGGCGGTGGTCGGGATGGCCAAGAGTCGGGTGCGGGCCAATGTGCGCGGCAAGGCGGTTGAACGGAGTGAGGAACGTTTTTTTCTCCCCGGCCGCAAAAACCCGGTCACTCTACGGCAGGGCTCAGCAGTGCTTTTTCTCCTCGAACGACTCCGCGATGAAGCTCACCGCTTTGCGATTACGCACCACCGTCAATTGCGCGGCAAGGCGGCATTGCAATCAACGCTGGAGGATATCCCCGGCATCGGCGCGGCGCGACGCAAGTTGTTGTTGAAACAGTTCGGCAGCGTCAAGAAAATCCGTGCGGCACAGTTGGCAGAGCTGCTGGCGGTGGCGGGGTTGCCGGAGACGACGGCGCGGGAGGTTTTTGCTTTTTTTCATAGTCAGCAGGTTTAACGAGGCAACAGAAGAGCCATTAATGACGGAATTTATCTCCCGGAAAATCTTGCAATGCCTGTCGAATTGACGCGAAAGCGATCTTCTCGAAATCGATATCCTCGGGCCTGACCACGACAACCTCTGCAACATCGTCCGCCGCAACCGGTGCAGCACCTTCCGGCACGCTGGCGGTGAAGATCAGATCAAGGGTGCGGTATTCGATTTCACGAAAGTAATAACGATTCTGATAAGAGGCGAAATAACGCGGAGTATCGATGACTATGCCGAGCTCTTCGTGAACTTCGCGGATGACCGCTGCCTCGACGCTTTCGTCGGGGTCGACAAAGCCGCCCGGAAGATCGAGCAGCCCCGCGCCGGGATCGCTTTTGCGCAAGGTCAGCAGAAGTTGGTCGCCGCGGGTGAGGATGACCGCACAGGCGGCGGCAATATTGTGGTAGTAGACCAGGTCACAGGTGGCGCAGCGCCAGCGGCGGTCATCGAGAAACGTGTAGTTTGCCGAGGTGCAGCGCGGACAGTAACGGATGGCACGGACATCGATGCTCATCCCGGATGTCGTTTCGTCTTGCGGAAAACAGTGCCGGTAAAGGTCGCGAGCCGTTCGCCATCGTGGGCACCGGCACGGGAAAACGTGTCGCGCGCGGTGAATCTCTGACACGTGTTCATGTGTTGCCTGTTTTTTCCTTCATGTGGGTTTCAATCTCCCGCATCTGCGCGTTGATTCGCCCGGCGGAGACCGCCATGGCCAGCGCCTGCACGGCGCTGATTTCCTGCTCGGTAATCCCGTTGTCCCTGGCCACGCCAAGGTAGTGCTCCGCTCAGGGAAAGCACCCGGCGGTCAAGGCTGCCGCCAGACCGACCAGCGTGGTGGTTTTGACATCGAGCCCGGCGGCGCGGGCGGAATCGTAAAAAGCACGAAAGGTTCGGGCTTGATCGGCCTGGAGCATCACAGTTCTCCCTGGAGTGGATTTTGATTTAGCGCAGTTGGTAAGGGGGACCAGCGGGAACCCGGACTCGGCGGCATTCCTGTCTGGTCGCAACGTTTCAGTATTTATCCGGCGGCGTGCGCTTTGTTTTGCGTCCGGCCAGGGTGGTCAAGAGTACACCGATGGTCAGGCCGCAAACGAAGACAAGCAAAAGCAGCAGAGCCTGCGAGAGCGAAACGCTCCAGACAAGAAAAGTCAGTTCGACGGCGGCGAGATTCTGCACAACGAAGAGCAGCACCACACCAAGCAGGATCAGACTGACGAACAACTTTGTTTGCTTCATGTGTATTTCCTTGAAAGTTTGGCAGCAATTATTCTGTAGTATCGTGTAAATTATCCCCGATTCGCCAGGACTATGCAAGGGGCACGTTGGAAAAGGATTGTTGGTCGACAACATGGCCGTTTCCTTCCGTTCAATCTCGGTCAAGTCGCGGTTTATTTGCTGTGTGACTGCTGACCGTTGTTCACTGGGGGACATTTGCTTGAAAAAGGCCCCCTCTTTTCTGAAAAACCCTTTAGCTCCCTCCTGAAATCTGCTAAAAGGGGATCACCCTAACTTTTCTATGGAGTCCCTATGGTTAAAATTGCCCCGTCCATCCTGTCTGCCGATTTTTCCCGTCTCGGCGAAGAAATCAAGGCGGTTGAAGCCGCCGGTGCTGATTATATTCATATCGATGTCATGGACGGTCATTTCGTGCCGAACATCACTATCGGTCCGCTTATCGTCAGCGCCGCGCGCAAGGTGACCCGCCTGCCTCTGGACGTTCATCTGATGATCGAGAATCCTGATCGCTATATTCCTGATTTTGCCGAAGCGGGCGCCGATATCATTGTCGTTCATCAGGAGGCGACGGCACATTTGCACCGCACAGTGCAGTTGATTAAAAGTTGCGGCAAGCGGGCGGGGGTAGCGATCAACCCGGCAACTCCGGTCAGCACGCTCGACGTGATTCTTGACGATCTGGATCTGGTGTTGGTGATGACCGTGAATCCCGGCTTTGGTGGGCAAAGTTTCATTCCTTCCGGGTTGGAGAAGATTACCGCGCTGCGGGGTGAAATCGACCGGCGTGGTCGATCGATCGAGCTGGAAGTCGACGGCGGGGTCAAGGTCGACAATATCGCTACCATTGCGGCTGCCGGGGCGGATGTTTTTGTGGCCGGGAGTGCGGTGTTCAGTGCGGATGATTATGCTGCCGTGATAAAAGCGCTGCACGACAACGGCACAAGGGGTTAAATCCTTCCCCCGGATGACTCCTGGAGTTTCTCTTCCGGGGGAATTTTTCCATTCAATCCACCGTCCTGGGTGCGTGCCCAGGGGGCGCGGGGGAAATCGCGCCAGGGGGCGATCACCTTGCGCAGCGTCGTTGCCGGAATGACATACCCGGTGTTCGGTTGACTGCTGTCGCGGCTGATCGTCATGCCGACTACACGTCCCTGAATATCGAGCAATGGTCCGCCGGAATAACCCGGTTCGAGGGGGGCGCTGATGCGGATAATTTCGGTTTGCTGATGCTTTTCCTGCCCCAGATAGCGGGCGGTGGTCACCTCCGGGGTTGCGCCGGGAAAACCGATGGCGTTAAGGATGCTGGCCGACGTAAGACCGCTGTCATCGCCGAATTCGGCGGGTTCCTCATGCCGCCGCGGGAAAGACAGGACCGCCAGATCGTATTGCGGGAGTCGTTCCACGACAAAGGCTGCCAACGGGTTACCGTTACACCACTTTAGCGTCAACCATTCGGCATCTTGTACCACGTGCAGGCTGGTCACCGCAAAGCCGCGGCGAGAAATAACGAAAGCACTGCCTTGCCCCTGATCGGAATTGACCCGCGCCAGAAAAGGGAATGCGGCCACCGTCGGTTCCCGGGCCGAGCTGAGTTCGACAGGAATGCGCCCCAATTCGATGATACTGCGGTTAATGAGGCGCGGTAAAAGTTTGTCGGCCAGACCGGTCAGGATATCCCATTTTTCAGCGTTTTCCCCCGATGCAAAAAAATCATTATCGACGTGTTCTTCAAGAGGTATGTTAAGCTCTGCGAATAATGATTGTCGCTGACCATTGTCATCAAAAAGAACAGCACTCAAGGTTGCTTCGGAACGCAAGGAAAAGAGGGGCATTGCAGACCGTGCGGTCCAGAAACTGCTCCGCGCAGTCAACCGGGGGCTGTCATCCGCCGCGACCGGGACGTAGGCGAATTTGATGTCGACAGCAATCAGCAGGCTGTTTTTTTTACCGTTGTCACGCAATTGCCACAGCGCCGCATCCGGGGCCGTCGGTAACAGGCGGAAGGTGAGGTTCGGGCGCATACGCCGCAGCCGTTCGGCAAGCGTGTCGCCGAAATCCGCCGCGCGCTGATGGAAAAAACGGTTGAGTGAAACAACGCTTTCCGGTCGCCAGCGCAGCTCGTCATGGATCAGCGTGTCGATGCTGACACTCAGCCAGGCGTGATCGATGCTGGTCGCCTGAACGACCGGGACAAAGAGCAGCAACAGGGCGCACACCAGCACGGCAACGGCCATCGGCAGCCGGGGGAAGCGCTTTATTTTTATTGTGAAATATGGCATAACGGATGGCATTCTGCGAGAATATCCGATTTGAAAGCATTTGTCACATGAGTTTATTAAATTTTTCTCCTCGTAGTAGTGAATTCCTCGAACGGCTCAATACCCGGGTGATCGTCGGCGACGGCGCGATGGGGACGTTGCTGTACAGTCGTGGCGTGTCGCTTGACGTTAATTTTGAACAACTCAATCTGCGCGATCCGCAACTGGTGCGGCGCGCCCACGAAGATTACCTGGCTGCCGGGGCGCAGCTTATTGAGACCAATACCTTTGGTGCCAACCGGCTGCGTCTGCTGGCCAGTGGCCTGGCGGAGCAGACCGTTGAAATCAATCGGGTCGGTGCCGCCCTGGCGCGTCAGGCGGCGGGAGAGCACCGTTTAGTAGCCGGTTCCGTCGGCCCGCTGCCGCGTCTGCACGAGGATGATGGCGAAACAGTTGGCGACCGCACGCAGGAGGTGCTGCGCGAGCAGATGACGGCTTTGGCTGACGGCGGCATCGATCTTTTTCTGCTCGAAACATTTGCCAATCTTGAAGATCTCGAAACCGCGCTGGCGATTGCCCATGAGCTTGGCTTGCCGGCTGTGGCGCAACTGGCGTTTCTTGAAGCGGGACGCACGCGCGACGGGGTGACAGCGACTGCCGCCGCACGCTCTTTGAGCGCTGCCGGAGCGGCGGCGCTCGGAGCTAATTGCGGATCCGGCCCACAGGGGATCATCCGCGTGGTGGAGGATCTTGCGGCGGCGTGCACCTTGCCTTTGTCGGCTTTTCCAAACTCCGGTTTTCCGCAATATGTTGACGGTCGCAATATTTATCTGGCGACGCCCGAATATTTCGCGGCCCGCGGTCGTGATCTGGTCGCCAACGGCGTTGCCCTGATCGGAGGGTGTTGCGGCACAACCCCCGCGCATATTGCCGCCCTGGCCGCTGCGGTTGCCGCGCTGACACCGGTGCGGACGCAGGTTGCGCGCCCGCCGGTTGAGCGGAGTGCGGTACCGGTTGCCGCTGCACCGGTTGTGCCCCAACGCAACTTTCTTGCGGCGTGGGGAGAGCGCCCCGTGGTGACAGTGGAGCTCGACCCGCCGCGCGGTCTCGATTGTCACAAGGTTCTTGTCGGCGCACAACTGCTCGCTGATGCAGGGGTTGATGCGATCAGTATTGCGGAAAATCCGCTGGCGCGAATTCGCCTTGGCAATATTGCTCTGGCGCGGGAAATTGAGGAGCGCTGCAGGGTGGAAACGATCGTCCATATCACCGGTCGCGACCGCAACCTGATTGGCCTGCACGCCGACCTGATGGGGGCACATCTGCTCGGTCTGCGCAATATTCTGGCGGTCACCGGTGATCCGGTTGCCGTCGGTGGCGAAGCAGGTGCGACTGGCGTTTTTGACCTCAATTCGGTCGGCTTGCTCGAATTACTCGCTGCGCTCAATAATGGCTGTGACCTGATGGGAAACACCCTTGGGGGGCGAACCAGTTTCCAGTCTGGCGCGGCGTTTAATCCCAATCCGGAAAATCTTGCCGGACAACTGCACAAGCTGAAGAAAAAAGTTGCGGCCGGAGCGCGTTACATCCAGACCCAGCCGGTCTATTCAATGGCCGTTCTCGACCGGTTACTTGCTGCCACCGAACCGTTTGCTATCCCGGTGCTGGTTGGTATCTTGCCGCTGGTCAGCGAGCGCAACGCCGAGTTTCTGCATAATGAAGTGCCGGGAATCACCCTGCCTGACGAGATTCGCGGGCGGATGCGTGGCACATCCGGTGCGGTCGGAGTCGCCATGGGGATGAGTATCGCGCGGGAGTTGATCGTTGCTGCGCGCGGGCGCGTCGGCGGCTTCTATCTGATGCCGCCTTTCGGGCGGGTTGAGCTGGCACTGGAATTGTTGACAATGATTCGTGCCCAGCAACAGGTCGGCTGAAGCTGTTGCGCGGTGTGGCGCAGAAAATTGCAGGATGGAGGTCAACGATGCGTTGGTGTTTACGCTTTTTGGGGATGGTGGGGCTGCTCTTTCTGTGCGGCTGCGCATTGCTCGATTCAAGCCAGACCGATTTGCAATCGAGCGCTGACGATTTTTGTCAGCGGCTGCGCTGGGCTGATTATCAGGGGGCGCAACGGCATGTTGCCGCACGACGGCAGGAGACGTTTCAAACCGCCGTGGTCGCGCCGGGGCAGGACCTGAAAATGGTCGAGGTCCATTTTGAAAAAGAGGGGCCAGCGGGGCGCGAGGGTCGGCGGCCAATGACTCTGGTGATGGAATATTACCGGCTGCCCTCTACCGAGATTCGCACCGCCCGGATCGATCTGGAGTGGATCTATCTCGATTATGGTTGGACGCGCCCCGGAATCTGGCTGATCGACAGTGATTTCCGTCCTTTGCCGTAATTTCCCACGTTGTATCCGCTGCGTCGGAACGGTTAGAAATGCTCAAGTTTTCCCTTGATTTACGCGCGGCGGTTGTGCTATTAAGCTGCATACTGTATACAGCCTGACGGGGTTGCGTAAGCGCTGAAGAACAAACCAACAGCGTTATTCTTCGCGGAAGATTCCGTCTTTTTTTTACGCTTGGTTCGCAGACGGCAACAAGAGGAGGTCGACTTGGCTGAGGTCGTTTTTTCCAGCTGGGGAAGAAATATTGTTGATAACCGCGCCGGTGGCGACGCTGACCTGGCGTCCTTGAAGGTCCGTTTGCCCGAGAGCTATCTCACCGAGGGCAAGGTCGGCGCGTTTATTGGTTGGGACGGTCTGGTGGTCATGGATAAAACCACCGATGTCGTGACCCTGGTTGCCGCGTATATGCAGCGGGTGCAGGAGGATTACTGCTGCGCCAAGTGCTCGCCCGGAAGAAAAGGGACGCGGGTTTTGCAGGACACGCTGAAGCGGATCATCTCCGGGCAGGGGAAGGAACAGGATCTCGATGCGCTTGAAGCAGCGGCAACATTGCTGGAACATTGCAAGTGCACGCTCTGCATGACATCGGCGGTGCCGGTACTCGATTCGCTGAAATATTTCCGCGACGACTATCGTGCCTACCTCCGTGGCGAACGCAGCTCCACCCCGGCCAAGGCGTATCGCGGCAAATTGACTGCGCCGTGCATTGACAAATGTCCCGCACATATCGATATCCCTTCCTACATCGAAGAAATCAAGGAATACCGTCACGTTGAAGCGCTCGGCAGTATCCGGCGCAACATGCCGATTCCGGCGGTGTGTGGTCGGGTCTGTCCGCATCCGTGCGAGACGGCCTGTCGGCGCGCGCTGGTCGATGAACCGGTCAGCATCATGGTGCTCAAACGGGTCGCTTCTGATCACGAGTGGATGCATCATCATCAACCGCCGATGGCACCGAAAAATCCGACCGGGAAAAAGGTGATGGTGGTTGGCGCCGGGCCTGCCGGCTTGACCTGTGCCTACTATCTTGCCCTTGAAGGGCATAAAGTCAAAATTATCGATATGCTCAACGAGCCTGGCGGCACCGTCGCGGTTGGAATCCCCGACTACCGGATGCCACGCCCGCTGTTGCAGCGCGAGGCTGACATTATCAGCGCTCTGGGCGTTGAGATTGAGTATGGGGTCAAACTCGGACGGGATGTGTCTCTGCGGGAGCTCAAGGAGCAGTACGATGCCGTTTTCCTCGGTACCGGCGCGTTCAAATCGAAGCCGATGGGGGTCGAGGGCGAAGACCAGGGGTATGAAGGTTTTTCCGAAGGCGGTATCCATTATCTGCGTGCGGTTGCGCTGGATGAGGGGATGGTCACGCCGAAGCGGGTTATCGTCGTCGGTGGCGGCAATACCGCCATTGACTGCGTGCGCGTCGCCCTGCGCGAAGGAGCAAAGGAGTCGATTCTGGTCTACCGCCGGACGCGGAAGGAAATGCCGGCCGAGTCGTACGAAGTTGATGATGCCGAAGAAGAGAATGTTCAGTTCGAGTTCCTGCGTAATCCGACTAAGCTGGTCGTCGAGAACAACAAGGTGGTCGGGGTCGAGGTGATCAAGATGGAGCTCGGCGAGCCGGATGATTCGGGACGACGGCGTCCGCAGGAAGTCCCTGGCAGCGAATACGTAATTCCTTGTGACATGGTCATTCCGGCGATCGGTCAGGATCCTGACCTCTCCTATCTGGAAGATGGGGATTACGGCATCAACCAGACCCGCTGGAACAGCATTGTGACCAAGGGCGGGACGATGATGACCGACAATGAAGGTGTCTTTGCCGGGGGGGATTGCGAGTACGGAGCCATGACCGTAGTTCTCGCGGTCGGTCACGGTCGCCGTGCGGCGCGGGCGATGCATCGCTACCTCACCGAGGGAAAAGCGTATCTCGATGAAGAAGACGCCATGGAAGACGTGATCAATAATCTTGGTGTGTTCGACAAGAATGAGCAGATTGGCATTCTCGGCGGTTTGCATCGTGAGCATCAGCCCAAGGTTGCGGGTGCCGAGCGGGCACAGAATTACGGCGAGATTGAATTGTCCATGCCGGAAAGTCAGGCGGTGCGTGAAGCTGAGCGATGCCTGCGCTGCTACCGGGTGGGAATGGTGGCGGTCAACGACTGAGAGGTCGACCGCGATCAGATCGAGACGACGGGAAGTTTCATAATACAATGGCGGTCGATACGGCTGGAAAGCGTTATCGACCGTTATTCAACGTTTGAGGTGAGACACCGATGATCAAGCTGACCATCGACGGAAAAGCTGTTGAGGTTGCCGCTGGAGCGACTATTCTGGAAGCTGCTGAAAAAGCGGGAGTGCGGATTCCGACTCTGTGCTTTTTGAAAAAGGTTTCGCCGACCGGCGCGTGTCGCCTTTGCGTGGTCGAAATCGACGGGGTTGAAAAACCGATGACCGCCTGCAACACGCCGGTGGCTGACGGCATTGTCGTTACCACCCAGTCGGAGCAGCTGGCAAAAATCCGCCGCCAGACGATCGAGTTATTGCTGGTGAATCACCCGCTCGATTGCCCGGTGTGCGATGCGGGGGGCGAATGTGAGTTGCAGAATGTCTGCTACGACCATAACGTCGTCTCCCAGCCGTTTGCTGCCGAGGATGTCAGCGCCGCAACGATCGATCACTGGCCGTTGATTCAGCAGGTGCCGAACCGTTGTGTGCTCTGTGAAAAGTGCGTCAAGGTCTGCTACGAAACGGTTGGCTCGGGGGCACTGTTCATCAACGACAAAGGCGACAAGGCTTTTATCGACAAGGACCTCGACAAGTGCGAATTTTGCGGCAATTGCGTCGCTGTGTGCCCGACCGGCACGATGATTTCCAAAACGTTCAAATTCAAGGCGCGGCCGTGGGAGCTGAAAAAAACGCCCTCGGTCTGCACCGCATGCAGCGCCCAATGCCAGATCGATATCAATTCCAGCAAGGGGCAAATTCTGCGCATCACCTCTGACGACACCACCGTCAACAACGGCAACCTTTGTCTTGGCGGATTCTTCAGTTACGGTTATTCCAATTCTCCGCAACGGTTGACCGCACCGCTCCTCAAAGTGCAGGGGCGGCAACAGCCGGTTTCGTGGGACGCCGCGTTTGCCGCGACGGTCACCGGACTCAAGCAGGTTGCTCCCGCAGCGGTTGCCGGCCTCGCCTCGCCGCGGCTGACCAACGAAGAAAATTATCTCTTTCAGAAACTCTTCCGCGTTACCCTCGGCAGTAACAATATCGATTCCGAGGCGCGCTTTGGTGCCCTGCGCACTTACCGGACGTTGCGCGCGGCGCTCAATCTTCAAGGGGCCAGTAACCGTCTCGACCGGATCGGTGTCGCTCAGGCGATCCTGGTTTTCGGGTGCGATGTCACTGCCGAGGCTCCGGCGGTTGACTGGCAGATTCAGCAGGCAACTCGCAAAGGTGATGCCAAACTGGTCGTCGCCAACATGCGCGCAGTCAAGCTGGATCGCCAGGCCAATGCAACGCTGCCCTATCGACCCGGCAGTGGCGCAACCCTGGCGATGGCGCTGACCAAGGTTATCCTTGATCGCGGGCTGGCGGACCAGGATTATCTGAATCGTTTTGTTGTTAATCTTGATGAGTTGCAGGCCGATCTGGCCCAGGTTGATCTTGACCAGGCCGCCGCCGTAACCGGGATTGCTCGCGAGTTGATCGAAGAAGCGGCCGGGTATTTGGGGGGTGCAGATTCCGTGGCCCTGATTTTTGGCGCCGATGTGAGCAAGGGGAGCGAGGCAGAAGCTACAATAGCAGCACTGGCCAATCTGGCGCTGGTGTCAGGTGCACTGCACGGTGATTGCGGCGGACTCTTTCCGCTCGACGAAAAAGGGAACATGCAGGGGCTGCTCGACATGGGCGTCTGTCCCGAGCTGCTGCCGGGCGGACACGACTACGCTGCCGGTGCGCCGTTCGCCAAAGCCTGGAACGTGACCCTCCCCGCAGGCGGGTGCAACGCCGGGGAAATTCTTGCCGGGATTGAGAGTGGGGAGATCAGGACGCTCTATCTGGCGGCAACCAACCCGCTGGTTTCTTTCCCCGAAAGTGCCCGCTGGCGCAAGGCTTTGGAGAAAATCGAATTTCTCGTCGTCCAGGACATTCTCGCAACCGAACTGACGCTCATGGCTGATGTTGTCCTGCCGGGGGCGACGCCGTTTGAGAAGAGTGGCACCGTCACGGCGGCTGATCAACGCATCAATGTACTGCGCAAAGCGCTCGATCCGGTTGGCGAGGCCCGCGAGGATGGTGCGATTCTGGCTGAACTGTATGCCCGGCTGAGTGGTGGCGTGCGACCGGAAATGTCTACCGTGCAGCTCGAAATCAAGCAGTTGTCAGGGATTTATAATGATACCTGTTTCGTTACCGATGCGGCTTGCTGGAAAGCCTCTTTCAGCCCGGCGGACAAGAGCTTGCGGTACACCCCTGTTGCCTCGCAAACTGTGCCGACTGACGATTTTCAGTTGTTAAGTGGCAAGATTCTTTTCCACTTCGGCACCACCTCTACCTGCGCACCTGGTCCCAACGAGGTCGCGCCGAGTGGTTATATCGAAATGAACGCGGTCGATGCAGACCGTATCGGGGTCAAGGCTGGTGATACGGTCAAAGTTGTTACCACCGTGGGTGAGACAGCCGGTCCGGCGCGGGTCAGCAGCAAGGTTCCGGCGGGATTGATTTTCTCCCCTTATCATTTTGCCGATGTGAATATCCAGCAGGTTATCCCTGCCGACACCAATCTGGTTACGGTTCAGGTCACTAAAGGCTGATCTGCCGCAACTGTTTATGACTCAGCGCCTCGGTATTGCCGGGGCGTTTTTTCATTCGGAGGCATTCTATGCAAACGAGTTTCTGGGATTATGAAGATAAAGTGGTCTATTCGAAAGAGAAGGCCAACAAGGTGGTGCTTCACGAGGGGGTTCATGCCCGGACAACCCTCTGGTGTCTGCTGCCGGGGCAGCAGATTCACTCTCACGTTCACGCAGGGGATCATGTCTGGGTGGTGCTCGAAGGGGACGGGTCGTTTCTGAGTGAGACCGAATCACGAAATGTCACCTCTGGCACGATCCTGCACGCGCCGGCCGGGGAGCCGCACGGCATTGAGAATCACGGCGACTCCGGGCTGGTTTTTGTCAGCATCTCGGCAGGGTAGGTGCGCCTTTTCGTTAATGGTCGTGATAACCGAGAACCACCAGCAGACAACTGCCGTCGGCAATGACGTTCAAGCCGAGTTTTTCGGCGGCGGCGATCGCTGCCGGACTTTGCGCGCCCGGTTGCAGCCAGATGTTTTCAATCCCGTGGGCGGCAGCCTGGGGGATGAGTTGTATGGTGATGGCTGGCGGGGTGATGATCGACAGACTCTTGACATTGGCCGGGAGCTGGTCGATATGCGCAACGCAACGCAGCCCCTCGATTGCGTCGGCAGTGGGGTTGATCGGCGTTACCGGCAGCTGATGCTGCTGGTAACAGCGCAGCACCTTGTTCCCGAATTTGCCGCGATTCGCTGAAGCGCCGGCGACGGCAAAAGCTTCGGCGCTGAAAAATTTGCTGATACGTTCCTCGGTTGTCATCAGAACCTCCGCATGAGTAAGTGGTTGATTCGAGTGTGTCGGCGACTCAGTTGCGGCGCAAGCGGACCGCGTAAAATCCATCCATTCCACCGTGCCGTTGTGGACAGGTTCGCAACGCGCCACATGCATCGATTAAAGCGCTCCAGCCTGCCGGAACAGTGCTATGCAAATCGACCCGGGAAAATTCCGGATACATGGCCAGAAACAGGGCAACGGTTTCTTCTGTTTCCTCAGCCGTCTGCGTACACACCGAATAAACCAGCGTGCCTCCGGGGCGCAACAGGGGCGCAACCTGAGCGAGAATCATCCGTTGCAACTCCGCCAGTCGCGGGATATCGTCCGGTTGCCGTCGCCAGCGTCCTTCGGGGTTGCGGCGCAATACGCCGAGGGCGCTGCACGGGGCATCAACCAGCACCCGGTCGAAACCGGCCTGCGGCAGAAAGGTCGGTGGGTGAGTCAGATCCCAGACGCGGGCATCAATGCCTGAGCAACCGAGGCGTCGCGCTCCCTCCTTGATCATTTTGACCCGATGCGGGTGCAGATCAAGGGCGGTGATTTGCGCCTGATTGTCGGCCAATGCAGCGATGTGGGTCGTTTTTCCGCCAGGGGCAGCGCAGGCGTCAAGGATCCGCTCCCCCGCTTGCGGGGCGAGCAGGTGCGCAATCAGCATGCTCGCCTCATCCTGAACCTGAAAAGTTCCGGAGGGCAGTGCCGCCGCCGAAATGGCGGCGCGACCGCTCAGCGTCACCCCCTCGGGAGCGTAGCTGGTGGCAGTGGCCGGATGGTCGGCGGCGTGCAGCTGATCGAGAAATGAGTCACGATCGGTTACCAGTGTGTTCACCCGGAGGGTCAATGGTGCCGGTTCGAGTTGTGCGGCGGCCAGCTGCAATGCCTGATCCGCGCCGAGTTCGTCCAGCCAGCGCTTTGCCAGCCAGCCGGGGAGGGACAGATAGTGGGTCAGGTAGTCGAGTGGCTGCTCCGGCGCAGGCCAGGGAATCTCAGCCTTGCGCCGTTCCAGATTGCGCAGAACACCGTTAATAAATCCGGCGGCGCGCAACAAGCCGACCTTTTTCGCCAGCTCGACGGTGGTATGGACCGCTGCCCGTGGCGGGATTCGGTCGAGAATCAGTAATTGATACGCGCCCAGCCGCAGCAGATCGAGAACGCCGGGTTCAATCTTGGCCAGCGCCTGCGCGCAGAAATGCGCCAGAGCAAAATCGAGTCGCCCGCGATAACGGCACACCCCGTAGCTCAGTTCCGTTGCCAGGGCCCGGTCGCGTGGGTCAAGATGGGGCTCGGCATTTAATTCGGCGTCCAAAGCCAGGTCGGCGTAGGCATCCGCTTCCTGAACCTTGCGCAAGACATAATAGGCGATACGCCGGGGATCGGGCTGTTGTGACATGAGAGAATTCCCCAAAAAAAAGCGGGGGCGTGAGAGTCACGCCCCCGGAGCTGATTATGCTGACAGGCCCGTTACGGTTGCATGGTTTCGAGTCGGCGAATGCGTTCCTCGACCGGTGGATGGGTCGAAAAAAGAGTTTTGAGTCCAGCGCCGCGCAACGGGTTGACGATGAACATGTGTGCTGTCGCCTCGTTCATTTGCGGCATCGGCATGCGGCTATTGGCCATCTCCAGTTTACGCAGGGCGTTGGCCAGATTGTGGGGATTGCCACACATCAGCGCGCCGCCGCGATCGGCTTCATACTCGCGCGAACGGGAAATCGCCATCTGGATCAGCATTGCCGCGATCGGTCCGAGGATCATCAGGATGATCAGCGCCACCGGGTTGCCATCCTCCTCATCCCGTCCGCCGCCAAAAATCATTGCCCACTGCGCCATGTGCGACATGTAGGAAATGGCCCCGGCGAAGGTCGCGGCAATTGAGCCGATGAGGATATCACGATGCATCACATGGCTCATCTCGTGCGCCATCACCCCTTTCAGCTCATCACGACTGAGGATCTGCGTAATCCCCTCGGTCGCCGCAACGACCGCATGCTGCGGGTTGCGGCCGGTAGCGAAAGCGTTCGGCGTGGGCTGCGGCAGGATGTAGACTTTCGGCATCGGCAAACTGTTGCGGGTACAGATTTCATGCACGACGTCAAACAACGGACCTTCCCCTACCTCACGACCGCGATACATTTTGATCACGATTTTATCGGAGAACCAGTAGGAACCGAAGTTCATTGCTCCTGCCAGAATCAGGGCGAAGAGTGCGCCGCTCTGCCCGCCAAGCATGTTCCCTGCCCACACCAGGACCAGCGTCAGAAGCGTCATCAGTGCGGTGGTGCGGATCATATTGATCATGGTTGTTTTATCCTTTGTCAAAAAAGTTGTTCATCGGTGCACGTTTTACCCAGCTCTGGTCGCTAATATAAGCAGCGACCGGCAAAAAATCAAGAGATGTTGATAATGTGTTCCTGCAATGCGCGCTCAACCTCGTCAAAAAAAATACTGGTGTTAAAGCAGGGGCCGTGGGGCCGCCGGTTGAGGACACCGAGTACTGGCAGCGGGTAGGCATCACGGATACCAGAGGTCAGGTCACGTTCGCAGGCGACGGCGAGAATAAAAAGCGGGCGCTTCTCGACAATTATTTTGCGCGCCAGGGTGCCGCCGGTAGCGACGGCAATGTCGATGTCGTAATGCGCCGCCAGTGCGGTCAGCTCGGAAATATCACATTTGCCGCAGCGGACACATTTGCCCACATCACCGGTAATCTTGATCGCGCAATCGAACAGTTGAATACAGTGGGGGAGTAGAATCAGCGCTCGCTCGGCGGGGACGCGAATTTTTTTTGCGCGCACCAGCTGGTTGTTGAGAACGATAAATGATTGTTGCAGGGTGTCTCGATCAACGCCGACCAGTCGTCCGATGGTGATGATTGCCGGAAACAGGTAGCGGATGACAATTCCGCGTAATCGTTCAGAAATAAACAGGTCACGTTCAGTGAGCAGGGTGAGGATCAGCAGCGCCAGGCCGCCGACAATAATAAACACCAGAAAGGCCAGCAGGGTACCAAAGATGGCCGGCAGAATCGGGTGGATCGCATGCAGCCCGACACTCGGCACCCACCAGAGCAGGACGGTTAAACCGAGAATCACCCCGCAGGCGAGCATCAACAGCCCGATGAAAAGGCGTTTGCGGGGGCGGTATGCTGCTTCGGCGGCACAAACCGTGCCGCTCAGTGGTGCCTTATCTGTCACCAGCGGATCCCAGGCGGGTTCCCGGTGGCAAAGGGTACCCCTTAACAAATTCCGTCGCCAAAAGCCACTTCTTCCCCGGCAACTGCAAGGTGCCGATACGCAACGCACCTGTCCCGCAGGCGACCACGACTCCGTCCGCCTCCACCGCCAGCACCATTCCGGCTGAGCCGTGGCTGTTTGTCGGCGCGGTTGCGGCCAGTTTCAATACGGTGGTGTCGAGCAACGTATAAGCTCCGGGCCAGGGAGACAACCCGCGCACCTGATTATGAATCGCCGCAGCGCTGCGGTTCCAGTCAATCAACCCGTCTTCCTTTTTCATCAGCGGGGCATAACTGCTCAGGGCATCATCCTGCACCTCGGGGTGCAGTGTCCCCGTGCACAGCTGGCGCAAGGTTTCTTCGAGGGCCTCGCGCCCCAGTACGGCCAGCCGGTCGTGCAGTTCCCCGGCTGTTTCGAGGGGGCCGATGGACAACGCCCGTTTGACCAGCATGGCACCGGTATCAAGACCGGCATCCATCTGCATCGTTGTCACCCCGGTTTCAGTTGCACCGTCAACAATGGCCTGATTGATCGGTGCCGCTCCGCGGTATTTCGGCAGCAGCGAGGCGTGCACATTGATGCAGCCGAAGCGGGGGATATCGAGTACACTTTGAGGTAGAATCTGCCCGTAGGCAACGACCACAATCAGGTCGGGAGCCAGCGAACGCACCACTTCGACCGCTTCGGGATTGCGCAACCGGGTGGGTTGAAAAACCGGGATGGTGTGGCGTTCAGCCAGCAGCTTGACCGGCGGGGGGGTCAGTTGTTTGCCGCGCCCCTTGGGGCGATCCGGCTGGGTGAACACACCGCACAAATCAACCCCGGCAGCAATCAGCCCTTCCAGGGCGGCCAGGGCGAAGTCAGGGGTTCCCATAAAGACGACGCGCAGTTCTTCAGGACGGATCAAAGGGATTCCTCCAGCTGGGCGAGAATTTTTTTGTATTTTTTGCGAAATAGCGATTTTTTCAATGATGACAGTCGATCAACAAAAAGCATTCCATTGAGATGATCGATTTCGTGCTGGAAGGCCACCGCCAAAAGTCCGTCAGTGGTCAGCTCGTGTTGCTCACCGGCAAGATCAAGAAAACGTACCGTGATCTCTTCATCGCGTTCGACGCGTGCATAATATCCGGGGACCGAAAGACACCCCTCTTCTTCAAAGAGTGTCCCGCTGTGCGCAATTATCTCTGGATTGATCGCGACATAAAGCTGCCGTGGTTCATCTTTGGGGGTGCAATCAAGAACGATCAGGCGACGGGATATCCCCACCTGCGGGGCGGCCAGGCCGACGCCGGGGGCCGCATACATGGTTTCGGCCATGTCGCTTGCCAGCGTCCGCAACGCAGCGTCGATTGTGTCGACCGGTTCTGCCACGCGGCTTAAAACCGGATCGGGGTAGTGCAATATCTTAAGAAGTGCCATCTTTAAAACTCGTTATCCAGTTCTGGAATAAAAATCAATGCTCTGTGCCACGAAGCTCAAAAGAGACATGAAAAACAGGCTGTCATGCTTTGACTCATCGCCCGTTGATGATAGCGGTTGCGCACGTCAAATGTCAATGTCAACGACCGCTATCCACCGCGAAACATCCGTTTAAACAGGCCTTTATTATCCTGCTCGCGTTTTTCATTCAGTGTTTGCAACCCTTTGCGGGCAAGGGGGTGGCGGGGGGTGATTTTCAGTGCCTTGCTGAACTCCGCCTCAGCCAGATTCTCCTGCCCGTTTTCAAACAGAATCCACCCCTTGTAGGCAAAGCCGTCGGCGGTTTTCTGGTATGAAATCGCCCGATTGAGCATCTGTCGCGCATTGTCGAGCATCGCCTTGCTGCTGGCGTTTTTGGGGTTACGATAGATTGCCCAGGCCAGATGCGCCTGGTATTCCCCGTTTTTAGGATCGTGATTGATGGCGTCGCGCAAGGCGCTGGCGGCGTTATCCCACTCTTCCATTTCCAGAAAAACCTTGGCCGACTGATATTGCACCTGGGCCTGAAAAAGATCATCTCCCGCTTCGCCAAGCCCCACCTTCTCGGAGCCGAGCATCTCGTCGTAGCGCTCTTTTTTGACCACGTCGGACAAGGTGTTATAGGCCGTGGTGACGGTATCGAGAATCTTTTCGACCAGCACCGCTTCGGCACCTCCCACCTGCATCAGCACTTCCGGACCGAAACTGCGGGTATAATCGAAATAACGCTCCTTGAGTTTGTCAAAAGAGAATTCCCCCGGCCGCAACTTGAATATTTCGTAGTAATTTTTCCCTTCAAATTCGGCATGGGTGGTACGAATCCGCTGCCCCAGATCCGCTGTCGCTGTTTCATCCTGAGATGTGATCGGTATCGGTGGTGCCGCGAAATCTGCCTCGTCATCATCGGCGCTGACCAGATCGTCAAATTTGACCAGCGTCGCTTCTTCAACCACATCAAGATCGTCGCTCTCCGGGATATTGAAAAAACGCCGCACCGGAAAATCGGCTGTCGCCGAAACGAGTGGAGAGGGGGCGAAGTTGAGCATCTGTAACGCGATCATCGTCTGCAGCAGGGGCAACAAATTATCACTCTCCCCCAGACACTCATCGAGCCGCCGGTTACCGTCGACACGCACGATAAAAGATTGTTCCTCCTCGTTGAGATCTAAAAAGTTGATATGCCGAAAATAGGCGGGCGCAAAGGCGACATACTCGGTGCCAAAACGTTGTCGCAATTCCTGTCGCGCCGCAACACTGCCATGGCGGTGGAAGCCATGATAGATGATCTGTGCCATGCCAACCCCAGGTGGTCGCCAGTCGGATAATGGCGGGAGTGGTTGCAGTTTGACCTGCCCCGGTGGCAGGCCGAAGCCGGCGGTTAACTCCTCCGCCAGCCAGCCGAACTGCTCGCGCGCCAGGACGATATCATCGAAGCAGCCCATGCGCACGAATGCCTCGGCCCGTCCTTCACCACCGCTGTGATAGTAACGACACTCTGCCGCGGTCACCAGCTTACGTTTAGACAGGTATTCACCAAGATCACGACAGACAAAGCCGGGGCGAACCGCGACCGGCAAGCCGTCGCAAAAGATCAGCAGGTGATTTCCGGTCGCAGTGGTCAGCTCACAGCGTCCGGTAAAACGGCGTCGCCAGGCCTGTATCAACAGTTGATCAAACGCCAATAACGGCCCGCTGCTGCCGCCAGAAACTGAAGGGCGTGCCGGTTTCGCGGCAGCCGGGAGCATCGCCTCAAGCGCCGCGAGCAGGGTTTCCGGTTTGAACGGTTTTTCGAGATAATGGCTGACCCCGAGTGAACGCACGGCCTGGACGTGTTTGTCGCCCTTATATACCCCTGACATGACGATGACTGGCAGCTCTTTGGTGCGCAGACTTGCACGCAGTTTTTTAAGTAAATCGACGCCGTGCAGACGCGGCAGCTTGAGGTCGAGCAAGAGCAGATCGGGGGGGGAGGAAACAATCCGCGTGAGTGCTGCCACCCCATCGGTGACGGTCTCGGGCGCAAAGCCGCGACGCTGCAAGAGTGCACTCAGCGCGGTGCAGATATGCGGATTGTCTTCAGCGATCAGAATGCGTTGCGACATCGTACCCCGCTGCGATAGTCAGCACCAAAAAGTTCAGTGACGAAGTTGATAACGTCGTACTGCGCGATTATGGTCGCGCAGGTTGCCGGAAAACTTGTGGGTTCCATCCCCTTTGGCAACGAAATAAAGGGCGTCAGTCTCAGCCGGATGGGCCGCTGCGTGCAGCGCTTGTGCGCCCGGTGCGGCTATCGGTCCTGGTGGCAACCCGACAAAGGTGTAGGTGTTGTACGGCGTCGGGGCGCGCAAGTGACGGCGGGTCAGATTGCCATCAAAATTTTCAATCCCGTAGATCACCGTCGGATCGGTCTGCAACGGCATGCGGAGGTTCAACCGGTTGTGAAACACCGCCGAGATCAGGGGCATTTCGGCATTGACGCCGGTCTCTTTCTGGATCAGCGACGCCAGCGTCACCAGTTGATGAGGATCAAGACCCACTTTCGCGGCAGCGGCGAGCAATTCCGGGTTGAGTCGGGTACGTAACTCCCCCACCATGGCGGCGACGATCTGTTCCACCGAGGTGCCACGGGAAAAGGCATATGTCTCGGGGAAAAGGTAGCCTTCCAACGTCTGTGCATCGATATTCAGTGTACGGACAAAAGCCGGATCGGTCACTGTGCTGAGAAAGTCGGTCGCCGGGACAAGGTCGGCAGCGGCGACACGTGCGGCGATCTGGCGCAGGTCAAACCCTTCCGGGATGGTTACCTTGCGTTTGTAGACATCGCCGGAGATCAGCCGAGCAAGAACCTGATCGGGGGTTGCCGCCACGCGAAATTCGTATTCCCCGGCCTTGATCCGCCGGGCGGCTTGACGCCAGCGGGCCAGCAATCTGAATTTTCGCCCATCACTGACGACCCCCTGCGCAACCAGCCGTTGCGTTGTGGTTGCAAAAGACTGCCCCGGTGCAACGTCGATCAGTACCGCGTGCGACGGAGTCACTGCGGTGGTCAAGAAACGGCTGGCCACGACGCCGACCGCAGCAAGCCACAGGAACAGCCCAAGGCCGATAATAATGAATAAATTGCGTCGTTTCATATGCTCAAAACAGAGAGGTTAATAAAGGATTCATCATAAAGGAGTTTGGGCGCTGGCGCAAGAATTTGAATGACCGTTCCAGTCATACGGAAAGCTGATAGCCATATGTAGTTGAAATATTGACATTCTTGCAATGTTCATCCGAATGTCAATATATCAAGGATGTCCTCTTTGTGTCGCATTTTCGTCAGTGTCAGCAAATTGGAAAAACGATCCAGAAATGACTGCCGGTCGGTGTCATCAAGAAAAATATCCCCCGCTGACGATCACGTGCTGGAGAACTCCGGGTATGTCAAAGGCGTGCGGTTCGTGGCATGATGTTCATCTCGCATGATTTTGATACTGAGTCAACAAATCAACTACGTTGACCCTCTGACCGAACCTGTCAGCGCTGAATGTCAAAATATCGGCTACGTCCCCTTGGGCACAAGTGATCAAATTCGAGGAGTTTGGGAAGGCTGGCCTTTTTAAAGAGAAATCGGGTTGAGATGTGGGAATGCCCGGAAAAACAACAAGTTAACCAGCTTAACAACGCCCCCCAATTCTTGCAGATTTAATTAGCCAAAATATAATAATTATTGTATTATAAGCCCAATTTTTAAAGAATGTATGGCATTTTTATGGGGTCATAATCCAATAAAAAGATTTTTGAGTTAATGGATGGACGAGGTCATAATTGAAATATATGCCGAAGGGGAGTGGCGCAAGGTAGCCGACTTCGGTGTCTACGGAAAAAATTACGGGGCGGGGTATCATGCTGAATGCGCCTCCTGTATGATGTTGACTATGTCCTCTCGCGAATGGAGGAAGACCGAATCGTCGACCGGGTTGGGTGTCGTTACCCCATTAACTTTGACAGCTATGAAGGCGGCAGTTGGCCGGCCTTTTTGCTCGACCTGCTGCCGACCGGCGCAGCAAGAGATGCCTGGCTCAAAATGCTTGGGATTAAAGATGACGCTTCTTCCTGGTGGCAGCTTTTGAGATTTGCGACAGGGAATCCGCCCGGCAATCTTCGCATTGCCGGAGCCGCCGTCGAGCCAAAAGAGCACCCCGGTTTTGAAAAGAAGAAGATTGTAGAGAAAAACGTCGACTTTATTGAGTACGCTGAAGCCAACGGGGCGCTGGTTGCGGGAGCCAGCGACGTGCAAGGACAGGCTCCAAAATTTTTGCTGATGGAGGACCACAAAGGCCATTGGCATGCAGAGGGCGCCATCCCTGAAGACCAAGCCAAGTGCCATTGGCTGGTCAAATTCCCAAGAGGAAAAACAGAGGCTGACAGGCTGGTACTTCGCAACGAGGCGCCCTATTACGAGGTAGCCAGGGCCTTCGGCCTGCGGACCGCAGCCCCCCTGGAATATGAAGACGGCGCTCTCTTTGTCCGTCGCTTTGATCGACGGGTGACACAAGGGGGTGTGGAGCGATTCGGGCTGGAAAGCATGGCATCGATTTGCGGCATCAGTGAATTTGGGATTAGAGGCTCCCACAACAAGGCCTGCAAGATGATCCGACGCTACACAACCGAGCCTCACAAAGAAATTCTGGAATACATCAAAAGGGATATCCTCAATGTTGCGCTGAGAAACACGGATAACCACGGAAGGAACACAGCATTTCTGAAATTTCCCTCGGGGGAAGTCGTCCTGTCTCCACTCTTCGATTTTGCCCCGATGTTTAAGGACCCTGAAGGAATCGCCAGGGCTTATCGGTGGGACGCCGAAGGAGAAAAGGAGATCGGATTGCCCGACTGGGGCCGTGTAGCTGAGGACCTCGAAAAGGAAACAGACCTCAACAGCGAAGACCTGCGTAATTGGTTTGCTGATTGTGCCCTCGAAGTTGAGCGTCTGCCAGAGATAATGATTTGTTGCGGCGTTGAGGAAAGCCTTTTCGATGACCTTTTAGGAAGAATCCGGCAGATAGCCCAAAAATTGAAAGAGGCGTGTTCGCCACAGTGATAAGGGGTCGGTGTCCATGAAAAGACCAGATGAGAAAGAAATAAAGCGACTGCGCCGGGAATTGTTTGACGCCATAGAGGAGGGGCGCATCACCTTGGCGGAAGCAACAAGAATGATGCGCAAGGTATTGGGCATGAACAGGAGGGACTACGCGGAAAAGGTCTTGAAAATAGGCTTCGAAACCTTGCAGGCCGTAGAGACGGGGCAAGGGAACCCGACGCTGAAAACACTTAGGACCATCGGCGCCCCCTTTGGATTAGATGTCGGATTTGTGCGAAAGAGGCGCGAATAGCGGCACCAAGTGACCAAATTCGAGGAGTTTGGGAAGGCTGGGTTTTTTTAAAGA
>JARGFI010000118.1 GCA_029210745.1 Desulfuromonadales bacterium | reverse complement strand
ATCGGAAGGCCATTTATCATGAAAGTTGGAAAATTTTTTTCCGATATTGTACGGAGGGTCAACGAATACCAAATCTACGGACTCGCTTGGTATTTCCCTTCGCAATACATCTAAGGCATCACCATGGTAAATGGTATGACTGTTTTCTTCGTATTTCACCATTGCTTCGATATTACTCCTATCTCTATTTTTGTAACCTAACGCTCCGCATAACCGGCTGGCAATGGAGCGCAGCGGAATTGCCAGTCCGAGTTGATGCGGTTGTTATGTGTTTTGCTCAAGGTATGTTTTCAACTCTTTTGCCAAATTTTCAGCCTCATCCTTTGAAAGATAGGGCACCTTGATGGTTCGAGCCCAGAAAAAACTCTTCCCAGTAATTTCAGAGGCTTTCCCAAACGGCATCGCATTAATCGTTTGTCCCTTCTTTGGAATTGGAGTGATAAATTCCACATCACGATATAAAGTTTCGCCATCCGGTGACTTGATGGCACCTTTTTTAACTCGCCCTGCTG
>JARGFI010000117.1 GCA_029210745.1 Desulfuromonadales bacterium | reverse complement strand
CGCTTCGGCCCCCGCTCACCAGCCAGAATGGCCGTGACAATCTCGGCATTCTGCGCGGCGTCTCCCCCCTGCAGGTCGCTCAGGCGACAGCGCTTAAAACCGAACTGTTCCGGCTCGATGGTCTGCAGCGCAACGGTGCCGCCGCTGATAACCGCAATCAGACTTGAGCCGGTCAAGGTGATTTCGTCCATACCGTCACTGCCGTGGACGACAAAACCACGCCGGCAACCGAGACTGAGCAACACCCTGGCCAGCGGTTCAACCAGATCTTCGCGGAAGACCCCGAGCACCTGACGGTCGGCACCAGCCGGGTTGGTCAGCGGTCCGAGGATATTAAAGATGGTGCGGATGCCGATTTCACGGCGCGGGCCAATGGCATACTTCATCGCCCCGTGCAGGGCTGGCGCAAACAGAAAACCGACACCGATTTCAGCGACACAACGGCCGACCCGCTCCGGCGAAACATCTAGGTTAACACCGAGCTTTTCCAGCACGTCGGCGCTGCCACAGGCCGAGGAGATAC
>JARGFI010000116.1 GCA_029210745.1 Desulfuromonadales bacterium | reverse complement strand
ATGACCGCAGACCAGTGTTTTGGACCTATAAGACCTATGACCAGAAACCGAGGTTCATCATCCGATTTAGCCTGGATTTCCAACAAGTCAGGGTCTTTCCACAGAGCCCGGGCATCCAGAAAGCCGATTCCATGCTTTTCCAGATTGGCTTGGGGGTTTGGGGACGTCCATGATTTCATGCGTTTCCCGTCGGTAATGCAATTTGCATCTCTTTTGAAAGACTCTCACCCCGCGGCACCGCCCGACTCACAGCAGGCTGCGTCAAACCGATCTTCCTACCGACTTCACTCGCGGTCATTTCTAATTCTCGAACCGCCCAGAAACATAACAAGCTCCGACCTTTGACGCGTAACGGCTGTTTTCCCGGTAGTGTCAGATCCTCCGGTTTTAAACCAAAGTGATTAGCCGCAGCTTTGAGCAGTTCATCGAAGGTAACACTCTGCTGAAGAGAGTCTGTTTTGCGCGCAAAAGCTTCCTCAGCCTGGCGCAAAACCTCTTCGACAAAGGAACCTTCGCCAAGTATCCGCTCATCGCCTTTACTTTCCAGATTTGC
>JARGFI010000115.1 GCA_029210745.1 Desulfuromonadales bacterium | reverse complement strand
GGCGGCGAAGGTCTCCCGCAGTTCACTTGGCGTAAGGTCACGAACCTGGCCGTAAATTCTCTTGTATTCGTTCATCATGCGACGCACGCCCTGTCAGCTGCGAAAATACCTATTTTCCCTTTGTCTGTTGCCAGGAGGCCTGAAAATCTTTTTTTGCCGCGGATTCAATCTGATGCTATCTGATGGTAAGGCTAAAAACCTGACCTGTTTTTGGTTCCATCAGATGTTATCGGACTTTCATCAGCGGCTAAACAAGTGTTTTACCTGCAAGCAGGGAGTCGCGAACTTCATCCAACATCGACGCCTGGGCCTGCGCAATCAGGGCGGTTTCTGTCTGGTAGAGGTCAAGTCGCATAAATCTTCTCCCAATAATGCTCTTCCAGTTCACGCCATGTTCGTTGTAAAAAACGATGCCAGGCAATCGACTCTTCACCTTTGAGCACGACTCCTTCTTCAGCAACAACCGCGCGGATAGCCAGTCGTGCCGACGAAAGATCAATGAAATCAATCTTTTGCACAGGAACATTGAGTTGGCGTGCCAGTTGGTTGCGAAACTCTTCACTGGCGGATAGTTTAT
>JARGFI010000114.1 GCA_029210745.1 Desulfuromonadales bacterium | reverse complement strand
TCCAGCGACGCCCGAGCTTCTGGGCGACGGCGGCGGTGGTACCGGAACCTATGAAGCAGTCGAGGACGAGGTCGTCAGGGTTAGTGGACGACATTACCAAGCGGGAAAGTAAACTTTCTGGCTTTTGAGTTGGGTAACCCTCTCTCTCATCTGCCTGCGATGCAATTACCTTTACATCCGTCCAGATTGATTGAATTGCTATTCCATCATGTTTATCTGCATACATTTTCAATCGAGGCATGCCATCTTCTTTTTTGGGCCAGAGAATATGCCCATTACTATCGAGCTCATCAAGCTTCGCTGGGGGAACACTCCAGTGTCGCCCACCTTTGCCCGGATTAATACCACGCCAAGGCAAACCGGTCTCGCCATTTCGTAAGCCAGGAGCGGTCAGTACCACACTCTGGAATCTTCTCCCTGTTTTTTCGTCAACGAATGAAAAAACCGTTGGTATTTCGCTCTGGTCGGGAGTTGTTTTCATGCGGTTAAAGGTAAAATTGTCTGACTTTGAATAGAAAAATAACGTGTCGTGAATATGATTGTAGGTGGATGAGTCAGATCTTGCCGTTGTTCTTTTCCATATTATTTCATTCTTAAAATTATCGACGCCGAAAACTTCATCCAATACACAGCGTAAATAGTGACTTTTTCTTGAGTCACAGTGAACGTAAA
>JARGFI010000113.1 GCA_029210745.1 Desulfuromonadales bacterium | reverse complement strand
AATGGTCAACTCAAACTGACAATGTCTCGACTCTTCTGAACCGTTTTTGATGGGAATCAACAGTGGTCGTCAGCTCTTGCCCCGCAGGGGCCGATCCCGGCGAGGCGCCCTCGGGTTCAGCGGCCGTCGCCGTCAGGGTCAGGCACAACAATGCAATCCCAACCAATAACTCCAACTTAAAATAGTTCATATCCGACTCCTCCTTCTTCCCAGGCAACAAAATCAATGGCAGCGCCGCTCCCCACCAGAGGGGTGACAGCCTCAGTTTCGGTTAAACACCGAGAACGTTAACTGCGTTGCCGTAACAAACGTCAATTGTAAATTTTAAGGCCCATACAGTATACGTATCCGGCACAATATATGAAGAAAAAACGCCTCAATTGCGCAACCGATATTTTTTGCTGATCCGCAACGTGTTGATTCCCATCAAAAACGGTTCCGAAGAGTCGAGATATTTTCAGTTTGAGAGTCTTCCAAGATGGCAAGTTGTCCGCTAAAATGGGCACTTAGCTGTTGCGGAATGTCTCCTGACATAGACAACGCTCAATTGAGCAGTTTTCAGAAACCCCGATCAACGAAAAAAGCCACAGCAATCAGTCGCAATACGCTGACAAGCTATGGCCTCAGTTTATTAAACTTGCCCTCGTCAGGTTATGCGGGAAATCTGATAGATACCAACGATTCAACATGCCAGACGATCAGTCCCAGCCGTGCTTCTGGAAAATCCGGCAG
>JARGFI010000112.1 GCA_029210745.1 Desulfuromonadales bacterium | reverse complement strand
CTATTTTTCTATTTCAGCCATTAACTGCCTCAACATGGCTGTCTCAACCCTCAATATCTTCTCCCCCCGCTTTGCCGCAAGACTAACACCCGAGGAGCCAAGGTGCAGAAACGCCGTGGAGCGGCTGCGTGTTTTACGAGAAGCAAGACCGTATCGCTCCGTCCGCTCGGCGTCTTGTTAGCCCCTATTCGTAATGCGTCCACATGCGCAGCACCTTCACGGTGGCGATCTCTTCGAGGACTTGGTAGACCAACCGATGCTTGATATTGATGCGTCGCGAGTAGGCTCCAGCCAGGTCGCCGACAAGTTTTTCGTAAGGTGGAGGGTTTTGGAAGGGGTTCTCGACCAGAATGTCGAGCAGGAGCTTTGCTTTCGGCTTCAGCCCGGCGGCGGCCAACTTCTGGGCGTCCTTCTGAGCCCGCCTGGTGTAGGCGAGTTTCCAACTCACCAGTCCAACTCCTCATCGCACTCCGCGACAGGAGTCTTCATTCCCTCAATGATCGACTCTCGCATGCCGGGAATGGAGGTGAGATAAAGGGTTTCCTGCACGGCCCGCCAATCATCTTCTGCAATCAACACAGCATTGCCGCGCTTGCCGGTGATCTGGATTGGTTCGTGTGATTCCGACACGTCGTCGAGGAGCTTATAGAGAAGTTTTCGGGCTTCGGTTGCGGTAATGGTCGTCATGGCTACCTCCTGTACGTACATAAAAGCGTACGCCTATCCAGGGACAATGTCAACTGCGGGCTAAATAGAGCCCAGGATAAATTCGTCCCAACCCACAACCCCCGCTACCTTTGCCGATTTCATCTTTTTTCTGGTCAAACAGCCACAGA
>JARGFI010000111.1 GCA_029210745.1 Desulfuromonadales bacterium | reverse complement strand
TATGTCCAGCGTTTAACTTGATCGAATACCCTCATTTATAGCGTTCACACCTCCCTCAGTTATCGTGTTTACTCTCACACAATGGTCAACTCAAACTGACAATGTCTCGACTCTTCTGAACCGTTTTTGATGGGAATCAACAACCGGTGGAAATAATGTGTTGTAAATCTCCTTTTTCATCGGCGTCACACTGATCTGTATTCCGCCGAACTCTGCTTGTCCTGTCAGCTGCTCTTCAGCCGTAAAACTTTCACTCAAAGGCATGGCGACAAACTGCCGAATCAACTCCTCGCCGACACTGAAACCATCCAGCCAAGGCTGTTTGGGGACAACGACATAATCCTGCGGACAATCAGACAGCCCGTTGCTCCAAGGCTTTCCAGTCACTGCGTTGATCTTGCCGGCCGCAATCTTGACGGCACAGGGGTAGAAATTGCCCCAGTGAGAACGGCCAAGGTCGATCCATAACGCTTCTGACTGGTACATCGGCAGAAACACCCCTCCCCGCTTGCCCCACGAATCCGGCGCCCCCTCGGCATAGTCCTCAACATGGGATAGTGGAAATTTCCCCAATCCGGGAGGCAGCTTGTAAGAACGGTTGTCATCCGGGATCCTCAATGTACGTCGAAAAGCAATAGAGCGTTTGGCTTTTTCGTGCACGCCCGAGAAATCAAAAGTCAGAGTATCGTCTGATAAAGTTACCATAAACTTGTCCCTTCTCTGGTTGAAAATTACCAATCCCCGTCCTTCACCTCGCGAACAATTCTGAGGATTGCATGTTCAGGCATATCCTTGATCTGGCGTAAAAGATCAGCCATCAATTCAGGTCGCTGCAAAATAATCTCTTTCAACTCTTGTGACACCTTCCCACCGATTGCCAGGAGAATGTCCGGGTTCTCGCCTAACTCATGGGCCAGCTTGAGAACCACTTGCTCTGAAGGTGGAGCCAGACCGCCTCGTTCAATCTTGCTCAGATAGGTCGGCTCAATTCCGATACGACCCGCGACTTGACGAAGCGAAAAGCTCTTATCACTTTGAAGCAACTGCTCGCGCTTTTCCCTGACATAGCGACCAAATTCATTCATGTGTAGTAATTACTACACACTAAAGGCCTAGTCAAGGATTTAAAATACGGTAACTATTCAGCTACCCGTCCAAGGGTCGTCATCCCCGAGTGATCCTGTCGGGGATCCAGGCTTTCAAATCTGGATTCCGG
>JARGFI010000110.1 GCA_029210745.1 Desulfuromonadales bacterium | reverse complement strand
GTCAACGTGACCGATCGTCCCAATATTGACGTGGGGCTTTGTTCTCTCAAATTTTGCTTTGGCCATGCCTGAACCTCCCTTTTAAATTACCCTTTTAGCAATTTTTTATTCCGGCCCGCAGCGCGGACCAATCAACGATAAGGAGCAACAATATAGACTTTTTTTCGTGATGCAACTCCCCGCACCGACAAACAGATGGAGCCCACAACCAGAGTCGAACTGGTGACCTCATCCTTACCAAGGATGCGCTCTACCAACTGAGCTATGTGGGCAACTCATCTATCTGTTCAACGAAGGACTGACGCATTTAAAATGGAGCGGGAAACGGGACTCGAACCCGCGACCCTCAGCTTGGAAGGCTGACGCTCTAGCCAACTGAGCTACTCCCGCTCAAAAACTATCTGTAGCGCTGTGGACGCTCCAGAGATCGACGACCAGTACTGACGACCGACACAACAGGTCTCCTGGGTTAATCGCATCCGCTGGTTTGTCCGGCGTGTTAATCAAAATGGTGGAGGGGGGAGGATTCGAACCTCCGAAGTCTACGACGGCAGATTTACAGTCTGATCCCTTTGGCCACTCGGGAACCCCTCCAGGGGACGCGTTCTCGTTTTTATTCAGTTTTTTTATTTCATGGACGTTGCCGCCCGACAGCTCAATGGAGCTGGCGACAGGAATTGAACCCGCAACCTGCTGATTACAAGTCAGCTGCTCTACCTATTGAGCTACGCCAGCACAGAAGGCGTTATATACACCAGCAATCAGTCGATTGCAAGGAAAATATTCGCCTTTTTGCCGTGCGGACACCGTATATATACCGGCAGATATTCGCTTGTCAATATTTTTTCCGGAAGAATATACATTGAGCAGTGTCAGGCAACGCAGGATTGATCCCGGACGTTTCGATTCTTCAATCGAGTGACGCTCGCGGATCACATGCAGGATCGTGGATGACAGGGTGCTAAGGCCGACGTCGTCGTTTTCTTTGTGTTGCGTTTGGGGAGAATTTTCTTGAGTGATGGGCGGGAATGGATTAGGGTGCGTTAGTCTTTTAATGGGTTGAGGGTTTGAAATGGGTTGGAACTTGGAGGAATAGATTGGGACACCGTGCTTGCTTTTGATGACAGTGGTGCGGCTTTTTTTTAGATGCGTATCGGCGCTGACAGATGCAGCCCTGACCGAACCTGTCAGCGCTACATGACAAAATATCGGCTACGTCCCCTGGACCTGTCGGCATCTCCGTTGTAAATGGTGAGTGCTGAATTGAAGCCACCATGAAACCCGGCTATAACAACTTTCAACGCCAACGGGGCCCCATAAGAAAAGGCCCCGTCCCGGTGCAGACCGGTAGAATCTGAACATTCGTTCTCCCCTGCTTAAAATCACAGAGATACGCAAACCACCATGCCCGCTGCGAGCGCAGGCACTTTTGCATCCTTTTGCTGCCGGGCAAAAGAATGTCGGCTGGCGGGACGAAACCCGCCAGTTCAATCTTCAATGAAAGCTGAAAAGCAACTTCGCGGGTCGCGGCCCGCAGCCGCCTCACTCTTTTGCTGGCCCAAA
>JARGFI010000010.1:8716-66038 GCA_029210745.1 Desulfuromonadales bacterium | reverse complement strand
TGTCCAGCGTTTAACTTGATCGAATACCCTCATTTATAGCGTTCACACCTCCCTCAGTTATCGTGTTTACTCTCACATAGAGGGAAATGATCTTGCCATCAAACCCGGCAAAGCGGGTCTGTCCCTTTGCGATGATGAGCGGCTCAAAGCTGCTGTCCCGGTCACGCGGGATATCAATCGGCATCTTGCCGAATTCGCCCTTGATCGTTTTTTTCGAGCTGCCATTGCGGGCGTTGCCGCCCTTGGTCGTGACAGCCGCGTGTTTTTCGTGCCCCAAATGATCGGTCAACTCGCCTTGCAGCGCACGTTCCAGAAGACCCTTGGTGAGCTGTTTGAGCAGCCCGGACTCTCCGATCAGATCTTCGGGGTTGGTATATTTGAAGTCGGCAAGCAGGCGGTCCAGTAGTTCTTTATCGATGGCCATGTAAGCTCCTTGAAAGAGTGGGGTCCCGGTGTACCCCTGAATGGCCATTTACACAATCTTTTTTACACCCTCGGGGTCAAGTCTTGCAATCGAGCAAATTTTTTTCAACTCTCTTTATCGCCCGGCTCACCGTCGCGTAATGCACTCCCAGAAAATCTGCAATCTCCTTCAGGGTATAACCAAAATCACGGTAGGCCCGGTAGGCTTTTGCCTCCCGTTCCGATCTGCTCACCGATGGGGACATTGTCATGAGATTGCTCAGGGATGGCCTCGCGGCGAAGCGTTCTTCTTTCGGAATTTTCACCTGTTGTTCCTGGTCGGCGAGTCGTGATCCAAGCTTTTCGGTGAATCCTTCCTTGCCCAGAAAACGCGACCGATCAACGCATCCCACGGGCTAAAGTCCGTTATCCTCTCGCCGACGAACTCCCGGTAACGATCCCGCGCCTCATCGATATTTTCGCTGAACTTGCTGAGGACCCAATCAACGCTCAACCATTCCGGTGTGGGGGCAAGTCCGCAGGTCGCCCGGAAACTGCTCCACAGGATCAAATCTTTCCCGATGTGTTGATGACCGTGGCCGCGATCGACCGGATTATTCATCATTCCAGCATTATTGAAATCGAAGGAGGGATCTATCGGAAAAAACAACACCTGAGAAATAACGAAACTCAACCGGCCATCTTGATTGTCGTCAAACCGGACAAGATCGTTGACGCGAGACACCACCCTTCATCACAAGATATTGTGGTTGAGGAAGATACTTGGAGCATTCTTATGAACTACTTTTACCCACACGATATGAAAGAGAGCCCCCTTGTTTTACGGCAGGACGAAGCTCTCGGTGCGATTGCGTCCCAGCGCTTTAGCCTGGTAAAGCGCCCGGTCAGCGAAAGAAAGTAACTCTTTGGGATAGCTGGGCAGGTGCGCGAGTCGTGTGGCAACGCCGATACTGCAAGTCAACTGGATTCTGGTCGCACCATATCTGAAAACGTGCTCGGCAATGACATTGCGTAACATTTCTGCAAAGACTACCGTTCCATCCAGAGAAGTATTGGTCAGCAGAATCGCAAATTCCTCCCCACCGTAGCGTGCAACGAAGTCACTGCTACGGGTGCGATGCAGCAACAACTCACCAAATTCCCGCAAAATACTGTCACCGCACGGGTGACCGTGGGTGTCATTGACCTTTTTGAAAAAATCGAGATCAATAATCATGCAGCCGAGATCTGTGCCATCGCGTCGAGCGAGCAGAAAGTTGCGTTGCAGCATCAGGTGAAAGTGGCGGTGATTGTAGAGTCCGGTCAGGCCGTCGCGGGTGGCTTTTTCTTTCAATGCCTGGTTGAGCTGCTGTAACTCATCCGTTTGACCAAGAAGCCTTTTTTCGGCGGCACGGCGCATTTCCACCTCGGCACGAGTCTGGCGCAAAGCCAGTTGATGGGTGCTGATTGCTTCCATCAAACTGGTGATATCCTGAATGGAGAAGAGGGCGTAATTGCCATCACCAGCCGAAAGAGCGGCAATCGTCGTCTGAAATACGCGCAATTTGTTACCGGGTAGCGGTGCCGCAAAAAAATGAGGGTGTAATTGCGCCGAGAACGTTTCCGGGAGTCCGTTGGTCAAAACCGACGTAATGCGTGCATGGTATTTGTTGGCGAGTAAGTGGGGGAAATGATCGAAGAGGCTGGTGCCGACGATGGTGTCGCGGGAAATATCAGTCCAGATTTCCAGACAGCGATTCCAGAAGAGGACTGTGTAGTTACGGTCGAGAACTAATTGGCCGATGGGTACATGATCGAGCATTGAGAAATGTGTGTCACGGAAGTGATCGCCAGCCATACCGAGTCAGGAAGCTCCAAGGATGTTGTCGATAGAGTCAAGCAATGCGTCGAAAGAGCCCACCTCGAAAAAAATAAAAATGTTCCCGTCAATCTGTTTGTTGCTGACCAGAAAGTGAGTTTGAATCAACATAATCGAATATTCGGTGGTCGTGTCCGGGGCACGCAACAGGTCTTTAATGTACCCTTCGAGATAATTCGTCAGCGAGTATTCAAACGCTTGCTCCAGCAGGTTGCCGATTGAACCGATGACGGCGTTAATCACGATATTACCGACTTCGCTGAGCGTTCCAGCCATCACGGCATTCATCTGCAGCGCATCTTCGTCACTACCCGTTAAGGCGCTAACCAGATTAATGGCACTCTGTGGTGGGAAGAGTAGGGCGGCAGTCCCGGCGAACGACCCTTCAAAGTTCAATCGGACACAGGCAACCTGTTCGCTGCCAAGCGATGTTGACTGAAGATCAATGTGTTCCGGATGAAGAATCAACACCGCAGGAACATCGAGCTCGATGTGGGCTTCAAGAAGTTCGTTCAGTGATGCCGCCGCCCGGCCGACACCGACATTGACAACTTCTTTCAGCGCATCAAGTTGTGCGTCGTTCGGTATTCGCATCGGTCAAGCCCTTTCTACAAATCAGACAGTTTAACAATTTCCTCTAAAAGTTTTTCTTTCATGACTGGTTTGTAGAGAAACCCTCTGGCTCCCAGCTCCAGACACTGTTGACGTTTGCTGTCCTGAATGTCAGCGGTCAATACCAGCGTTGGTGTCGTATTGCAGCGTTCTTTAAGTGCGGCCAGAAAATCGATACCATCAAGGTTCGGCATCAACAGGTCGGTAATAATGAAATCCGGCCGGTGTTCATCGACTGCGGCCAGGCCCTCAATGCCATCTGCGGCCTCAACCAGGTCATACCCGGCCTCGCGCAGAGGCTTGCAGGTGTGTAAACGAGAAAAGAGTGAATCATCAACAACAAGAATTTTCATCATGACACCAATAATATTCTCCAGGCAAGGCGACGCTTGTGCAAAAATGCATGAAATGGTTTGAACAGCACGGTTATGGAAATGCGCATCTTCGCGAATATACCACAATGCATGTAAAACCAGAGAGCAGTTTTTAAGCCACCACCACTAAAAATATTTAAGCAGACAAAGCTAATCAGGCCGAAAATGAGTGCCTGCTTACCTAAAACTCGTTGAAACCGCGAATATTCTCGGACGTTTGCAGTTCTGTCCTTAACTGTATTACTTGCTGGGTTGGCACCTCTTTAGGTGAACAACTAACTGATTACACATGGTTTTTGCGTGTCAGTTTTTTGTTGCGCTATGATTTTATGATGGTATTATTTTTCGTAATTTTAGCTAGGATTAATGTGCTAAATATGATATATTCACACTAATTTATTATGTCAATGCTGGCATGGTCAGTTCAGTTTCGCGTACATTTTTTATTTGACGAGCTGACAAGAATCTGTTCCTGGAATTTCGGGCATTTCTGCTAGTTCCCGCTAATTCCCGCGACTGTTATTCATATTGAATATAATTTCTAACTAAAGGAGATCGTTTGATGAGGATGACCCGGTTGCTTATTGCGCTATGTATTCCGTTTTTGTTGAGTTCTCAGGCACTGGCCGGTCAGCATCTTGCCGCCGGGGCCGAGACCTGCCTTGAATGTCATGGTGATGTGGTTTCTGCTGATGAGTTCTCGGCTTCTGTCCACGGCTTCAATGGCTGTGTTGCCTGTCACGTTGAACTGACAAATATCGAGCTGCATCAGGAAGGTGAATTGATGCCCGGCCCGGTGAAGTGCGTGCGTTGCCACAAGAAAGAGACGGCGGAGCACTACTCAAGCGTACACATGCTGAACGAAATCGGTTGCACCACCTGCCACGCAACGATTCATTCCCAGCAGCCATGGAAAGGCGACAAACGAATCGCCAGCGCAAAATGCGCCGAATGTCATGATGAGGTGTCCGAGGAGTATCAGCAATCCATTCACGGGAAAGCTGTCAGCAAGGGAAATTTTGATTCGGCAGCCTGCCTTGATTGCCATAACCTTCACGACATCAAAGAGATTGGCAATACCCAGGACCATCGCGTCCGTGCTTTTCACACGGAGGTTTGCCAGAGATGTCATGCTGATGAAGAGTTGATGAAAAAGAATGGCGTTTACAGCATCGCGTTTGAAACTTATCTAAAAAGTTACCATGGCAAAAACTTTGAACTTGGCTATCCTGATCTGGTGGCGGGTTGTGCCGACTGTCACACCTCGCACTCAATTCTTCCGGATACCAATCCAAAATCAAGCCTCAATCACGAAAATCTGGTTGCTATTTGTGGCACTTGCCACGAAAATTCTTCTGCTCAATTTGTCAAGTTCTACCCGCACGGAGAAATGACAGACAAGGCCAATTATCCGATTCTCTATTATACCTATGTTTCAATGACCGGCTTGTTGGTGGGGACTTTTGCTGTTTTCTGGATTCACACCTTGCTGTGGATGTTCCGTGGTTTTGTCGAGAACCGTGAAAAGAAAGCGGCCCTCATTGCCGGGCACTGTCACTCCATGCCTGACGGCCACAAAATCTATTGCCGTTTCACCAAATTACACATTTTCCTCCATCTGCTGGTCATCACCAGCTTCCTGCTGTTGTCACTGACCGGGATTCCGCTCAAATTCGCCGAGCAGGAATGGGCGACGGTCATGATGAATTTTTACGGCGGAGCCCCGGTTGCGGCCTTTTTGCATCGCGTCGGTGCGGTGATCACCTTCGCTTACTTTTTTGCCGCGATAGCGATGAGCATCAAGTTCCTTTTTTACCGACTCGAATCGGTAGCGGACTTCTTCAGACGCCTGTTCGGGCCTGAATCGCTTTGCCCCAATTTGCGTGACGTCCGTGACGTCACGGCCATGATTCGCTGGTTCATATTCATCGGGCCGAAACCGACCTTCGATCGCTGGACCTACTGGGAAAAATTCGACTTCCTCGCCGTCTTCTGGGGGATGTTTGCTATCGGCGGGTCGGGGTTGATGCTCTGGTTTCCGGAATTTTTCGGGATGTTCCTGCCCGGCTGGGTTTTCAACGTGGCCACCATCATCCACTCGGACGAAGCCCTGCTGGCGACCGGCTTCATCTTCACCGTCCACTTCTTTAATACTCACGGGCGCCCCGAAAAGTTCCCGATGGACTTTGTTATCTTTAACGGCGAACTGCCGAAGGAAGAGTTCGTTGAAGAACGTGGCGATCAGTGGAAACGTTATGAGGAGCAGGGCATTCTTGAACAGTACGCCAAGAAAAAACCGAGCGGTGTCGTTTACGACTTTGTCTTGAAGGGCTTCGGTTTTGCGGCGTTGTTCACCGGACTGGCCCTGCTGATCTTGATGATTTATGCTTTTACGGCCGGCGGACATCATTTCTAGCCCGCGGCAAATGCTGTTATGACTCTCGGGGGCTACCGAACGGTAGCCCCCCTCTTTTTCGCAATCGTCATTGTTGAGGTGCCATGAAAGACAAGGAACTGCTCTTTTCAGTCGCCGCAATTGTCGTGTATATTGTCGGCGGAGTTGGAACGTTTTGCGGGGTCGCCCTGATCCTGTTGATGAAAGGCAAAGATCTGTGGGGGTGGGGTGAAGGAGATACCATTGGTTATTTGCTGGTTTGTGTCGGGCTCTGTCTGACAATTTTAGGGGTTTTAATCATGCGCATATTACGCAACAGAGTTTAACCTCCGTTGATTGCGATTCCTCCCCGTGCAACAACCAATTCAACAAGCCATCAGCCTTTGAGCGGCGCATGCGCCGCATTCCTCTTGACTCTTTGACGATCGAGAAGTTTATTGACAGCCCACCTTGCGCAGTGCTAGCATTCGTTCGTTTCAAGAAAAACCCTTATAAATTAGATAATTATAATTTTACATTTACCTCCCAAAATCCCGCTACAACAAAATAATTTAAAAGAGGAGAAAATCAAGATGGCGACAACACTCAGCGATATTCCTAAGGCCTTTATCAAGGGCATTGCCCACAGCCGAATTGCCTTACTGGGAGCGATGATCGTAACGTTTATTGCTCCATTTCTGATTGGTGCAATTCTTTATGATCTGATTCTACACATTGAAAACCCGTATGTTGCCGGGGCAATTTACATGATTCTCGGCCCTGGTTTTATCGGCGGCCTGGTTCTTATTCTGCTGGGACTGTTTTTCTCCAAAGGGCAGGAAGACGTCAAGCTTTTCACCCTGGCTTACTTTCGCGATAAACTTGCCGACGAAACTGGTTACGAAAAGATTCGCAAGCTGGTCTTTCTGGGGGTCTTCCTGACCGGGGTCAACCTGTTCATCGTCAGTCTTTTGGCTTACAGCGGCTACCACTACATGGAATCGAATGCCTTTTGCGGTGAGGTCTGTCACGTACCGATGACCCCGGAGTACACCGCTTACCAAAATTCGTCTCATTCGCGTGTGCACTGCGTTGAGTGTCATATCGGGTCCGGCGCTTCCTGGTTTGTAAAATCCAAGATTTCTGGCGTTCGGCAACTCTATGCCGTGGTCGCAGATACTTTTGACCGTCCGATCGAAACCCCGGTTCACGGTTTGCGCCCGGCGCGAGACACCTGTGAGCAGTGTCATCGCCCGGAAAAGTTTCTTGGCGACAAGCTGGTGATCAAAGACAAGTTTCTTCCCGATGAGAAGAACACGCATGTTAAAACTGTTCTCCTCATGAAGATCGGCAGTGCCGGCGATCAGGCCGCTAAATCGCACGGTATCCACTGGCACGTCGCCCCGGAAAACGAAATCATCTACAAAGCCGCTGACTGGCAGCGAACGATCATTCCTGAAGTTTCTCAGCGCACCGAAATGGGTAAGCTGGTAACTTATCGTTCTCCCGAAGCGGACGAACAACTGGCCGCAGCCACCCATCTGCAGGAACGGGCCATGGATTGTATGGATTGCCACAATCGTCCGAGTCACGTCTTTTTACCGGCAGACAAAGCCATTGACGGGATGCTCCTGACCAGGGACATCCCGAACGATCTGCCCTTTATCAAACAACAGGCGATGGAGATTGTCACGGGCAAGGAATTTGCGACCCAGGATGAGGCGCGCACAGCGATTGCTAACGGGCTGACCGAGTTCTATAAGAAAAATTATGCCGCTATCTACGCCAATGATCGGGCCAAAGTTGACCAGGCGATTGCCGGGGTGCAGACGGCTTATCAGCAGAATGTCTTCCCGGAGATGGGCGTGCAGTGGGAAACATATTCAAGTAATATCGGGCATGCCAATGGTCTCGGGTGCTTCCGTTGCCACAATGAAGAGCACGAAGCGCCAAGTGGTGAGGTGATCTCGATGGATTGCGACACCTGTCACACCATTCTTGCCGAGGATGAGGAAAATCCGGAAATTCTCCACACCTTGCTGGGCGAGTAAAAAGATAAAATAATTCCGGTAGACAAAGTGAAGGCCCTGCTGTCGCATCGAACAGCAGGGCCTTCACTTTGTTGAAACTGGCGGTGAGTGTCTACAAGCAGCCTACCCTTGCGACGCGGAAAGCGGAAGCAATCGGGATGAATGATTGACCAGAGGCTCGCGTTCGTCAAGCCAGAGATTCAATTTGGTAAATGTTACCGGTTTGTGCAGGATCTTGCAGCCGAGGCGATCGGCCTGTTCCAACTCGGAAAGATCAAGGTGGGCCGACATGACCGCACAATTTTCTGGAGGAATTTTGCATTTGATGCGCACAAGGTGTTCGATAAAATCGAGGCCTTTACACCCTGGCAGATTTTGATCGATGACCAGAAAGTTGGCGCAGAGTTCATTGCCAACGCAGTAGCATTCTCCATGGCAGAGAACCGGGCAGCTATCGGTACTCGCAGCAACGGAAGTCTCATGCCCGCGCTCATGAAGAGCGATCGACAAAGTCGCGCGGATGCTCTGTTCGTCATCGATGATCAGCGTTCGATTCGGCATCATTCCCTCAATTCAATACGGTGCGGACGACGGCTAATAGCTGTTCCGGGCGAAATGGTTTGACGATCCAACCCGACGCACCGGCGCGTTTGCCCTCATCCTTGATGTGCTGTTGAGATTCGGTTGTCAGCATCACAATGGGCATAAAGCGGTTGCCCGGTTGGCTGCGAACCTTCCTGATCAGGCTGACCCCGTCCATATTCGGCATATTGAGATCTGTTACCACCATGTCAACGGGATTGATGGCCATTTTTTCCAGAGCATCAATCCCGTCAATCGCTTCAACAACGTCATACCCTGCGGCGCTCAATGTCTTGCGCAAAATCTGGCGAACAACCGATGAATCATCAACGGTCATAACACGCTTTGACATATAATCTCCTTTTTCTGTTTGTTTTTGGCAATCATTCCACGCACAACATTCTGAAGTTGTTGACGACGAAAAGGTTTTGCCAGGCAGCAAGTGATCCCGAGCGTCTTTGCCTCGACAAGACTTTCCTTGGTGAAACAACAGCTAACCAGCGTGATCGGCACTTGCCTCCAACGCTGATCTTTGCGTAATAAACGAACCAGCTCCACACCATTCATAACCGGCATGCTGTAATCGGTGAGAATCCCGTCGACGCGATGTTGATCGAGTATTTTCAGCGCCTCGGCAGCTGACGATGCCTCGAGTATGTCATCGTTGGTCGACGTCGCCGCCAGCGTCAAGCTGATCAGTTTTCGTGTCGGCGCGTCATCATCCACAACCAGAATTTTTTCCCTTTTGACATTTTTCCCCTTTTTCAAAGCGACATGCCCCCTGAGAATATTCCATTCTACAATATCTGTACCAATGTAATTCATCTTAAATTAACTATATATAACAGTAGGTTAAATGCCATGGAAACACAGCCCCTGACAATCTTCCCCTGGCGTTGACACGCTTCACCAATACAAAAGTGTGCCACCATCGGACAATGGCACACTTTCACGCGCAGAGGTCGCTTTAACCGAGGTCAGATAGCAGACCGGGGATCATCATATTTGCGTTGCGGCAGGTAAACGGCATGTTAATGAACGGGGAAATTTCTACAGTGCAGGGCAGGACTGAGTCCTTAAGCAGGGATCATATCGATGCGATTAACCACCCTTCCGGTCGGCGAGCAGATGTAAATAAGCGCTTGCCAACTCCTCCGGGTTGGATATTCGCAACTGGCGAGCGAACTCAATGATAAATCCGCGCAGGTAGACGGGTGCGGGCAACCGTTCGTCGCGTTGCATTTCGATATTTGTCAGATGATCGGTGCCAATTTTTGATTTCACTGCAATACTCTGCAAAGATACTCCGTCAATTTCGCGACATTCACGCAAAAAGGCGGCGGGGGAGACCCCGGAGCCACAATCCCAGTGTCGCGCGTCACCCCGTGGGACAGCTGGTTCAGCCTGATTCTTGTCGGTCAAATGTTCTGTCAGCACCAGATAGAACTCTTCTATTTCTGCCAGCTCGCGCAGCCGCCCCTCTTTATTCAATAGCGAGTAAGTCGCCAAACCGTCGGTGCTGTAGAGTAACTTAAGCTCACGATAGGCTTGGGCGACAGCGGCGAAACCGGCCTTTGGTGGCAAGTTGAAATAACGAAAGGCCTCGTCGATCCGGGATTTAACTGTCATTTTTCACTCTCCCCATGACGATCTTTAAGTAGCCGTAACACAATCCCTTCAAGAGCGGTCGCAAAAGGGCAACCGGGGTGGACATCACACACGGGGCGACGCTGTTGCACCGCACTCAGTACCCGTTCGTCGGTACGGATATCTCCCAGAAAATCCGCGGTGAGTCCCAAATGGCGCTGACATGCCAGCGTGATCTGTCGCCCGAGACGCAGATCCTCGGCACTGTTGGCGTGGTTGACGATGATCCGTGGCTGGAGCCGCCGCGTCAGCCGCGCTGCCTCGACGGTCAATGCAGTGTCAATATGTGCCAGCTCGTTGAGCAGATCCCACGCGGAGCGCCGCCCGCGTCGAACATCCTCGTCAAGCCCCCGGGGGAGCAGGTGGTCGACATTCAGCCGCTTCAGCGTGCGCGTGATTTTGCGGTACAGAACAGCTTTAAGCAAGTGGTAAGCATTCTCAATGGAGGTCGGAGTTGGCATCATCACCAACAAAGTCTGATCGGCTGCGGCAAGAAAATCGAGGGTCGTAAAGGTGCTTCCCGCCCCCAGATCGATCAGTACATAGTCAAAATCAACCATGCTGAGGTGGCGCAACAATTTGGCTTTCTGGGCCGCGTAGGGATTGGCCATATCCATCAAAGCGTTGGCACCGCTGATCAGGGACAGTCCGGCAAAGGGGGTTGAAACAATGGTGTCTGAAAGCTCAGCCACATTTCTGGTCAGAAAATCAGTCAGCGTCGGAGTTGGTCGATCAACCCCGAGCAGCGTGTGCAGGTTTGCGCCCCCCAGGTCTGCATCAAGCAGCAACACCCGCTTGCCATGCCGCGCCAGTAATACCGCAAGGTTGGTCAGAATCACCGACTTGCCCACCCCGCCTTTGCCGCTGGCGATTGCCATGATCTCCGCGCGCTTTGCTGATATTGGATCGTTCATGGGTTGCCGACTCTATTCTTTTTCATTGCAAACAACCGCTACACTCGGGAATCCGCTACCGTCGTTTCGTCGCGGACAATCATCACCAGCCCCTGTTCTTTCCCGGACAGGGTCGTCAGTGCCGTCACCGATAAACTCAGAATCCTGTGATCGGCGGCGGCGTTCAGCTCATAGCGATAGATTTCAGTTTCGCCACGGGCCGCGATCAACTGTTCGAAACGTTTCAGGTAGCCACAGTCAGCCTCGGTCAACTCCGTCAGGGATTTACCAAGTACCGCTGCGTTACTACCAAAGATGCGCTGCGCCGCCGCATTGATTTCGACCACCTGCAGCTCCTGGTTAAAGATGACGATGCCATCGTTGACACAACGAAAAACGGCTTCCATCCGCAAACGGAACGTCTCTTTCTGATCGATCACCAACTTGTGTTCAAGCGCCGTCACCGCAACCCGCAGCAGCTCTTGCTGTCTGACCGGTTTCGGAATATAATCAAATGCGCCGCAACGCACGGCCTCCGCTGCCGTTTCTACCTGGGGGGCGCCGGTAATCATCACCACCGGACAGTTGGGATCTATTTCCTTGACGCGGCGCAGAACTTCCAGCCCGTTGTCGCGGCCAAGGAGGATATCGAGAAAAAGTAAATCAAAACGCTCATTTTCAAGCATTTTCATGCATTCGGTTAACGATGCCGCAGTGGCAACCTGATATCCCGCATCGCTCAAAAAAGCATCGAATGTAAAGCGAATGTTCTCCTCGTCATCAACCACCAGAATTTTCTGTACCATGCCGTAACCTCCCTTGCCGCACCAGACATTAGACTCATGAATAGAATTGGAATATGACGATAATTTAACATCATACGTCATTGAAATGAAACTCTCAACGGGGATATTCTTGCCTGAAAATCTGTCTCCCTTACAAATTGACCTGATGGCCCTGATAATGTAGTCTCTTAAAAGACTCACCAGCAACTGCGGCTTGAATCCACATACCTGAAGTGTAAGCATATGCCCTCAATTAAACTGGCCTTGTTAATGCGGCCCTTTGAAGATTTTTTTAAACGTCAGGTGTCAGGCGGAATCGTCTTGATTGTCGCAACCCTGCTGGCTCTCTTGCTTGCCAATTCTCCCTGGTCGGCAACGTTCCACCACTTCTGGGAAACCAGTCTTACCGTCGGCGGCAAATCGTTCGGTCTGACCAAGTCACTTCATCACTGGATCAATGACGGTCTGATGGCCGTCTTTTTTTTCGTTGTCGGACTGGAAATCAAACGGGAATTTCTCGCTGGAGAATTGGCCAGCGCGCGCAAGGCCGCACTTCCGATCGCTGCCGCAGTCGGGGGAATGCTGGTTCCTGCGGCTATCTATGTGATATTCAATTGGCAGCAACCATCGATGCATGGTTGGGGGGTGCCGATGGCAACAGATATCGCCTTTGCCCTCGGCGTCATTGCCTTGCTCGGTAAGCGTATCCCCCGTTCACTGGCGATTTTTCTGACCGCCCTGGCCATCGTTGACGACCTCGGCGCGGTTCTGGTGATTGCGCTTTTTTATACCAGCGAACTTTCCTGGTTGATGCTGGGTATCGTCGCTGCCCTTTTTGTCGTTTTGTGCAGTGGCAATCGTCTCGGCATTCAGCACCCCAACTTTTATTCCCTGGTCGGTTTTTGCCTCTGGGTAGCGCTACTGAAGTCGGGAGTTCACGCTTCAATCGCCGGAATCTTGATCGGTGCAACAATCCCGGTCAAACCCCGGCATGAACACAAAGAATTCGTTATCCGCGCGGAACAGTTAATGGAACGTTACAAAACGTACGACGCGGGGACGGGTCCGTTTTATGATGACGAGCGGTTGGGAACCTTGCTGGCGTTGGAGCACAGCTGCCATGACGCCATGAGTCCGTTGCAACGGATGGAACATGCCATGAACCCCTGGGTTATTTTTGGCGTGATGCCGGTGTTCGCCCTTGCCAATGCCGGTATTACGCTCGATCTGTCGGGATTGAGTAAATTCTTTATTGACCCGGTAACCCTCGGTATCCTCTGCGGGCTGATGATCGGTAAACCACTGGGAATTTTGTCCTTTGCGTGGCTGGCGGTCCGGCTGAAACTCTGTGACTTGCCGCAGGGTAGCACCTGGAAGGGAATTTTTGGCATCGGCATTCTCGGCGGGATCGGCTTCACCATGTCGATGTTCATCTCAAACCTGGCATTTCTCAGCCCGGAGACGATCCTCAGCGCCAAGGTCGGGATCTTCGCCGCATCGTTGCTGGCTGGCGTTACTGGCTATGCTTTGCTTGCCACGAACGGCAAAAGAGGTGACGACTGAAATGGAACGCAGCTCTTTACGCCGGAATTTTAATCTTGCGCTCTGGGGGCGGTGGCTTTGCGCCTTCTGCGTCGCCGTCGGGGAGGTCGCGCCGCGCCGGGCTCTGTGGGAATTGCCGCGGGCGTGCGTGTTGCAACGGCGGCTTGCTGCCAGGCGCTGACGATTTCTGTTTCGACCCCGGTGGTCATGCTGAAAAGCGTATAGAGACGGAGGGCTTCGGCGGTGCAGGGGTTACGTAAAAAACGGTTTTCGCCACGCTGACCACGCCCCTGTGCCAGGCGATAACACCCCACCAGCAATTCACGCGCCTGATGGCGGATGCCGTTGGCGATATGAAAATAAGCACAGTGCGGGGTTAACAGCTGTCCGGCGAGCTTCGCCGCAGCGGCAACGGAATGGGTCTCCAGCGCGTCACATCGGGCGCGGAAACGGGTCAGAAAGAGGAGCGCCAGAGCGGCCCCTTCAGTAACCGGATCGGTCGCGGGGCGTCGATCAAGCTGCTCGAAGAGGGCATAGGTTGTTTCATCCCCGTCATAACCGTTCAGCAACGGCCCAAGGAGTCCGCATCCGGCAGCGGACCGCAGCACTTTACCCGCGACCCGGTGCCGAATCAGTTCCAGAAACTCATCCCTGATCCGTGCGGGCGCGGCGGTTTCGATCAATGTTGCCTGTTCACGCAAGGCCGCCTGGGCACGCGGCCCAAGGGTAAAGTCGAGGCGGGCGGCAAACTCCAGGGCGCGCAGCATCCGCACCGGGTCCTCTGCAAAACGTACCCAGGGGTCACCGATTACCCGCAATTTCCGGTCAACCAGGTCTTGTAACCCGCCAGTGTAATCGATCAGACTGAAGTCAGCAATATCATAGAAGAGGGAGTTGATGGTGAAATCGCGACGGAATGCGTCTTCAGCGGGGGTCCCGAAGACATTTTCGGCGGCGTGACGATGTTCACTCTCATCGTCGGGAAGGTCGGCGGCGGTCGCTTCGCGGCGAAAGGTCGCCACCTCAATCAGATTCCCCCCGGCAAAACGGATGTGCGCCAGCCGAAAACGGCGCCCGACCAGGAAACAGTTACGGAACAGTTTTTTTACCTGATTCGGCGTGGCATTGGTGGCGACATCGAAGTCCTTCGGCTGGCGACCAAGGAGCAGGTCGCGCACACAGCCGCCGACCAGCAGCGCCCGGTAGCCGTGACGGTTCAGGCGATAAAGCACCTTGAGGGTATCGTCGTCGATCTGCTGCCGGGAAATGTTGTGCTCGGAGCGCGGCACAATCACCGGGGGAGTGGCGATTCCGGCGGTGTTATCAACCATCAAACTGCCCGCTTCCGTTCCCTTTGCGGATGACCGCAAGGCTAAAATTCAACAAAGCTTTTCAATCGTTTGGCGCGACTGGGATGGCGCAGTTTACGCAGCGCCTTGGCTTCTATCTGGCGGATGCGCTCCCGGGTCACCGCGAAATCCTGGCCGACCTCCTCAAGGGTATGATCCGATTTCTCACCGATGCCGAAACGCATCCGCAGCACTTTTTCCTCACGGGGGGTCAGCGTTGACAGCACGCTGGCCGTCTGTTCCGAAAGGTTCCCTTTAATCACTGCTTCGACTGGTGAGATGACGCCCTTATCTTCAATAAAGTCCCCCAGTGAGGAATCTTCCTCCTCCCCGATCGGGGTTTCAAGGCTGATCGGCTCTTTGGCAATCTTCAACACCCGCCGCACTTTTTCCAGTGGCAACTCCATCCGTTCGGCAATTTCTTCCGGGGTCGGCTCGTGACCAATCTCCTGCACCAGCTGGCGACTGGTACGAATCAGTTTATTGATCGTTTCAATCATGTGTACCGGAATGCGAATAGTCCGCGCCTGGTCGGCGATCGCGCGGGTTATCGCCTGCCGGATCCACCATGTGGCATAGGTCGAAAATTTGTACCCGCGCTGATACTCGAACTTGTCAACGGCCTTCATCAGACCGATATTCCCCTCCTGAATCAGATCGAGAAACTGGAGGCCGCGATTGGTGTATTTTTTGGCAATTGACACCACCAACCGCAAATTTGCTTCAACCAGCTCCGATTTCGCCTGTTTCGCTTTCCACTCCCCTTTGTGCACTTCCTTGAGTGATTCGAGCAACTCTTCCGGTGCAAACCCGGACTCTTCCTCAATCCGCTTGAACTTGCGTTGCGCACTCTTTAAACGTTTTTCGATGACCAGCAATGCATCGACCGTTGTTTTATGTTCTGCGGCAACCTGTCCTGCTTCGTCTTCATTTTTTCGCATGCGCCGTAACAAGCGGCGGATCTCCTTGTGCGGCAGGTTAAGTTCATTTTCACACGCCCGGTTTTCCGCCATGGCGCGCTTGACCTGCTCAGACAACTCCTTAAGCCGATCGACAATTTTGGCTACCTGAAAATCCTTGAGCCGGATTTGTCGCATCAATTCGGAAATCTGTGCCTTGAGCCCCTTGCTTTCTTCGAGCAGTGCGCCCTTGCGCTGGACATCACCTTCATTGGCAAGTTCCCCGCGCAACGCGGTAAATCGTTCGTCAAGGGTTTTTATCTGATCGATCAACGCAGTGATACGCTGACGCTGTTTTTCTTCCTGCTCGCTACCTTCTTCGTCTTCATAATCCTTGGTAATTTCGGCGACGCGGATTTGATCGCGTGCCAGCCGTTCGCCGAGCTGGATGATTTCTTTGAACGCAATCGGCGTGCGAATCATAACGCTGGTCACCAGTACTTCGCCTTCTTCGATCCGCTTGGCAATTTCAACTTCTCCCTCGCGCGTCAGCAGGGCCACCTGCCCCATTTCACGCAAGTACATCCGTACCGGGTCACTGGTCCGACCGAGTGTCCCGGCGTCGTGTTCTTCGTCTTCGTCGTTATCGTCGTCCTTGTCCAGACTATCTTCGAGCGACCGCTCCTTGAGCAAAATACCCTTCTGCTCCGAATCAACGATTTCAATATCCATCTCGCCGAACATGGTCATAACGTCATCAAGTTGTTCCGATGAAACCATATCGGCAGGCAGGACGTCATTCACCTCATCATAAGTGAGGTAGCCCTTTTCCTTGCCGAGATCGATCAATTGCTGGACTTCTTCCGTGCTGGTTTTTTTCGACATGCCGCGTCTTCTCCTCGTGATTTCCGCGTCCGGAAACCGATATAATAAATTATGCAAACGGCTCAGTCTGCCGTTTCAACTTATCGTTTTTCAAGCAACGACTGATTTCTTGCTGTTCACGCTGCAATTCCATCAGCCGCTCCGCATCCCCCGTATTGAGATTCTTCAACTGCTCCTTCACGTCATTCAACCGTTGCCGCAAGCGGTATTTTTCTGCCGCCTGACGACAGTCGGCAATGAGTGCATCGCGATCACAATCAGCGACACTTTCTTCAAGTATTAGAATACCCGATAATAACTCTGTTTGCTCAGGAGTCAAGCGATCTTGCAGGCGCTGCTCATCAAAGTTATCGGCATCTGCAGATGCGGCGGCAACCAGGGCCAGAGAGCGATATGGCTCCATGAAAAACAAATTTTCCACCCCCACGGCAAATAATTTGCGTCGCATATCGACATCGGTCAGCAGCAGACACAGCAGCCACTCCTGCGCCCGTGCCGTTGCGTCGCGCGGGGGTGCCACCACCGGATATGCCTTGAGCGGAGGCGAAACGTTTCGGGAGGGCGCCGCCGCTGAACGTGTTGCGCTACTGCGGCGACCGAGTTTGCTGTGCAGAAACCGCTCGTCAAGCCCGCTCCGGTCTGCCAACTGATGCAGATAAAGTTGTTGTTCAACGTCACTCGTCAGCAGCTTGATTTTGGCAATGACCGCTTCCACTGCTCGCGCCTTTGCTTCCACGTCGTCGCCACAGGCACCTAACTGCGTGGCAATAAAGTAGTCGAGCGCCGGAACGGCTTGAGCCAGCTGCGCACGTAGCGCATCCGCTCCTTGTTCCTGTAAAAATGAGTCCGGGTCAGCATTGTCCGGCAAGGTTGCCACCAGCACCGGAAGCCCCCCCGGAAAGAGCGCATCCATGGCCCGAAAGGTTGCCTGTTGTCCCGCTTTGTCTTGATCGAAAAGCAGCACCACCCGCTCCGTATAACGTTTCAGCAGGCGCGCATGATCTGGAGTCAACGCGGTTCCGCAGGTGGCCAGGGCATGGCCAAGTTCGGAGCGATTGAGAGCCAGCTGATCGAAATAGCCTTCGACAATAATGACCTCGCCGGCGCGGCGCATCGCCTCTTTTGCCTGGAACAGTCCGAACAGCACGCGCCCCTTGGAATAGACCGGGGACTCGGGCGAATTGATATATTTGGGCAAGCTATCATCAAGCACCCGACCACCAAAGGCGACCACTTTGCCCGTCACGTCCAGAATCGGGAAGAGTAACCGCCCCCGAAACAGATCGTAATCGCCCCGTCCTTCTTTGCCGGGACGGATCAATCCGAGCTGCCGGGAAATCCGGGGATCAAACTTGCGCGTGGCCAGATGCCGGGCGAGCATTTCCCATTGCTCCGGAGCATAGCCGAGACGATAGCTCTCGGCGGCGGCCCGGTCGTACCCGCGCGCCTTGAGATAACGACGCGCCGGTTCCCCCTCGGGAGCATCAAGAAGCAGGTGCTGATAAAAGTTGCACGCCTCTTCATTGACCAGATCAAACTGTTCGCGCTCCTTGCGCCGTGCGATTTCAGCCGGGGTCGCCTCTTCCTGTTCAACCTCTATACCGACTTGCTCACCGAGGCGGCGAATCGCTTCCGGAAAAGTTAACCCCTCCATCCGCATCAGGAACGTAAAGACGTTGCCCCCCACACCACAACCAAAACAATGAAAGATCTGGCGCGGGCTATTGACATTGAACGACGGCGTTTTTTCACCATGAAACGGACACAGCCCCTGGTGATTTGCTCCCGAGCGTTTGAGGGGCAGATAGGAGGAAATCACCTCGACAATATCAACCCGTTCACGGATTTCCTGAATTTTGCTTTCAGCGATCCGTCCGCTCATCCGTTACTTAGCTCCGCAATTGTGATATTATCGCCGCCCGCTTCGACCGGTGCCGCGTAGAACGAGGTCACACTCCGATGTGCGGAAAGTTGCTCACGCACCACCTTGCGCAGAACCCCTTCGCCCGCCCCGTGAACGATCTCCACAACGCTGTTGCCACTTAGCAACGCATCGTCCAAAAACCGTTCCAGGCGCGGCAGCGCCTCATCGACACGCAGCCCGACCAGCAGCAGCCGGGTCGCGTGAATATCGCGTTTGATCCGGCTTTGCACGCGCGGTGGCGCGGTGGTGCCGGTAAAACGTCGCGGTTCAAACTGACGCAATGCGGCTAACGGTTGCCGTATCTTTTTACCCCCAATCGAGAGTTCGACCATTTCTCCACGGATACTGACCACCACCCCTTCGGCGTTCAACGCCGAAACCAGCAGGCGTTCACCGGTGACCACGGCGCGCGGCTTACGTCCCCGTGGCACACGGTTCGCTGGTTGCGGCAGAGTGTCTTCGATCTTGCGTAAGGTGTTTGTTAATTCAGTCCGCTGCGCCGCAGCGACCGTCTGCGTAGCGGCGTTGCGCAACAGGGAGCGTAAATCCTTTTCCGCTTTGTGGACCGCGTCCTGCCCCTCCTTGCGCGCTTGCGCCAGGATTTCTCGGCGCTGCGCTTCGAGTTCGGTCAGCAACTGGTGCCGTTTGTCCCGTTCCCGTTGCGCCGCCGCGCGCAACTTGCGGGTTTCCTCGACATCCTCGGTCAGCGTCTTTTGCAGGGCATGTAACCGCTCAAGCAAGTGCTGACTGTCGCGCTCATCGCGATGGAGATAGGTTGCCGCCTGATCGAGCAGTGCCGCTGGCAGTCCCAGCCGCGCCGCAATTACAAAAGCACTGCTCGCACCCGGAACACCGTAATTGAGTCGATAGGTTGGGGCCAGCGTCTTGGCATCGAAATCGACGGCGGCGTTTTCGACGGTGTCATGCAACAGGGCGTAACTCTTGACCATCTGCAAGTGCGTGGTGGCAATGGTGCGCGCTCCCAATTCACGCAGACGATCGAGGGTTGCCAGCGCCAGCGCCCCCCCTTCAGCCGGATCGGTGCCGGTGCCGACCTCATCGAGCAGCACCAACGTCTCGGCATCAGCGGTGGCGAGAATTTCCCGCAAGCGCACCAGGTGCCCGGAAAAGGTCGACAAGTGCTCGTCAATACTCTGTTCATCGCCGATATCGGCAAAAACACGCCGAAACGGGTAGATGCGACTCTCTGCCGCACAGGGGATCGGTAGTCCGGCCCGCACCATCAGAGTCAGCAGCCCCGCCGTTTTCAGTGCGATGGTTTTCCCGCCGGTATTCGGTCCGCTGATAATCAACGCCGCCCCGGCAGCGGTCAACAGCAGATCGACCGGAATAACCGGTGTGCTCCGCAGCGAACAGTCGGGGTTGAAAATCAGCAGGGGATGACGCGCTTGCTTCAATTCAAGCAGCGGTTGCGTTGCCAGCTGTGGTGTCATGCACCCGGCCCGACGTGAAAATTCGCCGCAGGCGCTACGCAGATCAAGGTGCGCCAGCAACTTCTGGTTACGCCGCAGCGCTGCTTCCGCAGCGTGTACAGCGGCGGTCAAACGTAACAGAATCCGTTCAATTTCGCGCTGTTCGGCACGTTGCAGATGGTGTAATTCGTTATTCAGCGCCAGCGTTCCGGCCGGTTCGATAAACAGCGTCTGACCACTCGCTGACTCGTCATGGACAAAACCTTTCAGGCGCCCTCGAAAATCCGCTTTGACCGGGACCACATAACGCCCGTTACGCTCGGTAATCAGGCGTTCCTGAAAGATTGGTGCCAGCTTGTCCGAGCTCAGCAACTGGTCAAGGGTCTGGCGGATCCGGCCCCGCAGCGTAATCATCTGGCGCCGGATTTTGTCCAGTTCAAAAGAGGCACTGTCTTTAATCTCCCCCCCCTCGGCAAAACACGCGTCGAGGTCTTCCCGCAACGGTTTGAGCCCCTCAAGTTGAGTGGCTAACGCCGTCAAGCGCGGACTTTTATCGCCGTCGTTAAAAAAGCGCCGCAGTGCCACCGCCGTTCGCAAACTGGCGCGTACGCCGAGCAGATCGTCCGGGCGCAGACAACTGCCCTCGGCCCGGGCACGCACCAACGCCGGCTGTAAATCACCGTAGCCACCAAGAGGAGGGCGACCGTAGCGTGCCAGTACCGCGACCATCTCCGCGCACTCCGCCAGCGCCTCTGCAATCGCCGCTTGATCGGGCAGCGGTGCCAGTTGCGCTACCCGTCCCTGCCCGAGGGAGGTCAAACAGAAACCAGCCAGAATTGTCCGCAGCTTGGAAAACTCCAGAACTTCAAAGCTCGTCATACTCATGTGGCTTTAATCAATGCGTTATTTCTAACCGCGCTTCGGCCATGGGCAAACATCTTGCCCCCAAGCTCGATAAAGGGTGGCGCCAGTTGCGACGCTTTCAGCATCTCTGGCACCGGTTGCGGTGCCGGTTTGAGGGTCAGGGCATAGAGCACCATCGCGAGCAGCACCACCCCTTGAGTCAACCCGAAAAAACCGCCCAAAACCCGATTGGCGCCCCCCAGAAAAAACAGTCTGATCAATTTTGAAAGAACAAAACCAAAAACCGAAAAGAGCAGCATGGCCGCGCTGAAAATCGTCACAAAGGCCACGGCAGTGGCCATCTGGGGTGACAGTGCGAGTAGCTCACCGACCAGTTCTGCCAGTGGCGGATGGTAATGATAAGCCAGCAGTGCCCCTCCCACCAGCCCAAGCAGAGAACATATTTCCTTGAGCACGCCACGTAACAACCCCTTGGCCAGAAAGGCCGCGAGGATCACAAGAATGCCACTATCGAGAAGATTCACGCCCGGCTATGCTCCTGTCTCGGTTGGTCAGGATGTCAGTTGTGCCTTGACCATCTCGCTGACCACTCGGCCATCGGCGCGCCCGACAGTCTGGGGTGCGACCAGCTTCATCACCGCCCCCATGTCACGCAACGATGTTGCACCGCTGGCGGCAATCGCCTGAATAACCAGCTCCCGCAACGCATTCGCGTCGAGTTGCGCCGGCAAAAACTCCTGGATTACGAGCAACTCGGCTTCTTCCTTTTCCGCCATTTCAACCCGGTCGTTGTCACGGAAAACCTGCGCTGACTCGCGTCGTTGTTTCATCATGGTAGAAAGAACGCTGATAACATCGCTGTCACTCAGCTCTCCACCTGCCTCGATTTCCTTGTTCTTGATCGCAGTTCGCATCATCCGAATGGTGTCGAGTCGCAGCTGGGCTTTCGCCTTCATCGCCAACTTCATCTCGGTGACGAGTCGTTCCGGTATCGTTGCCACGTCTTCCTCCTTCAATCATGTGAACATGAGATCGCTCTTTTCAATACCATCAACACGAAGAGGGCGACCGATGACCGGCGCCCTTTTCAACTGAACAGAAAATTATAAAGAGAGTGCCAAATGAACACAAACTATTTTTTTCGCGCACCCTTTTCGGCGATTCCGGAGAGACCAAAGCGGCGGCGTAACTCATCACACACCGTTTCCGGCGGCAGATCGTAGTAGCCCAGCAGCACCAGGCAATGAAAAAACAGGTCCGCCATTTCGTAAACCACTTCGCCGCGTTCGCCGCCCTTCCCGGCAATCGCAACCTCGGTGGCTTCTTCACCAATTTTACTGAGAATTTTATCGAGTCCCCGGGCATACAACGAGGCGACGTAGGAATCATCGCTTGCCGCCGCCTTGCGCTGCTGAATCACCGCGTATAGCGCGGCGAGGATATCTTCTCGACTCTGTTCATCACTCATGACATGCTTCCGTTCATTTCGTTTCACTCACAACCGGGCGGGCCGCGACACCGTGCTGGAGCAGATATTCCTTACATTCACCGATCGTATATTCACGAAAATGAAAGATGCTCGCCGCCAGGGCGGCACTCGCGCCCCCCTCGACCAACCCTTCACGAATATGCTCCAGATTGCCAACTCCCCCCGAAGCGATTACCGGGATTTCAACCGCATCGCTGACCGCGCGGGTCAGCAGGATATCATAACCATCCCTGGTTCCATCGCAATCCATCGACGTCAGCAGAATCTCGCCACAGCCGTAGCGCTCCATCCGCGTTGCCCACTCAAGCACATCGATCCCGGTGGCGTTACGACCGCCATGGGTATACACCTCCCAGGCTTGCGGCGCGGAGTTTTCCACCCGGCGCGCATCGATGGCCACCACGATACATTGGGAGCCAAAGCGTTCGGCGGCCTCGCGGACGAATTCGGGACGCTGCACTGCCGCCGTATTGATCGACACCTTGTCCGCTCCGGCGTTGAGCAGGTTGCGGATATCGGCGATCTCGCGTACCCCGCCGCCGACGGTCAACGGCATGAAAACGCGCTCAGCCGTCCGGGCCACCACGTCGAGGATGATGCTGCGCTTGTCACTGGAGGCGGTGATGTCCAGAAAGGTCAGCTCGTCAGCCCCCTGGGCGCAATACGCCTCAGCGGCCTCGACCGGGTCACCGGCGTCGCGCAGGCCGACAAAATTGACCCCCTTGACGACGCGGCCGTCCTTGACGTCAAGGCAGGGGATAATTCGTTTGGTCAGCATAACTATCAACCCTTTTGGTTCACCACAGAGTCATATAGGAAGTTTTATCTGTCTAACATCCGGGGCGAGACCGTTTTAAAGAAGCAATCAATCCAAGCAGGCGCGGACATAAATCCCCAGCTACAACTCGTTGTCGTCAGGCTCGCTCTTAAGGAGGAATTTCCGCAGATCCTGTTCCTGGCGCATGACATGGAGAATAAATACCTGCCCATCATCGATCCGGTAATAGATGCGACAGGGCGGCACCACAACCTCGCGATAATTCATTCCCGCCAGTTCTTCGGGAATACGCCCGGACGCGGGATGTTCTTTCAGCCGGGAGCCTTTCGCAAAAACAGATCGAACCAGTTTTTTCGCCGCCGGCAGGTTGCTCAGCGCGATGTATTCGGCGATCTCTTCCAGGTCGGCCAGCGCCGGTTCGGTCCAAACTAATCGAGCCATTTATACATTTTCTCAAGAGCATCGCCTTCACTGACGACACGCCCGTCGAGAATCGCGCGTTCCCCTTTGGCGATCCCCTCCAGAATCTGCATGCGCCGCTGCATCAGCTCAAAATCAGCCACATCGACCAGATAGGCCGAGGGCCGCCCATGTTCGGTGATCAGCACCGGCTCCTTGGTGTCATGCAGGTCGGCGAGAATCCTGGTTGCCTGTCGTTTCAGGTTGGTGACCAATTCAACTTTCATCTGCGGCTCCCTTTACAATAAAAGTATCACTATTGTATCACTAACAGTGTTGTTGAGCCAGAATAAAACAGTCACGCACCCAGGCAATATCTACCCAGCGTCGCCTTTGGTTAACGCCACGGCTTCGCGCAGATCGATCGCCCCGGAATAAATCGCCTTGCCGGCAATCACCCCGCTGACGCCGGACGATTCGATCGCCATCAGGCGGCGTATATCGTCAAGGCTCGACAGCCCGCCGGAGGCGATGACCGGGATGTTGATCGCTTCGGCCAATGCCTGGGTCGCCGCGATATTCGGTCCCTGCATCATGCCGTCACGGGCAATGTCGGTGTAGATGATTGCCTCAACGCCGAACCCTTCCATCTCCCTGGCCATGTCGGGCGCCCGTTTGGTAGTGACGTCGGCCCAGCCGCGCACCGCCACCAGACCGTCTCTGGCATCGATGCCGATCACGATCCGACCGGGAAACTCGCGGCAGGCCGCTGCGACCAGTGCCGGGTTTTCCTTGGCGATGGTGCCGAGAATGACCCGCTCGATGCCGAGTTCGAGGTACGCCTCAATCGTCGCCATGTCGCGAATTCCGCCGCCGAGTTCAGCCGGAATATCGATCGCTTTGACAATCGCTTCGATCGCCGCCTTGTTCTTCGGCACCCCGGCGAACGCCCCGTCGAGATCGACGATATGGAGCAGCTCCCCCCCTTGCTCCTGCCAGATACGCGCCTGAGCCGCCGGGTCATCGTGGTAGACGGTATCTTTATCCATCAGCCCCTGCTCCAGGCGGACGCAGCGCCCTCCCTTGAGATCGATCGCGGGTAAAATAATCACTTATAATTCTCCGAAATTCTGAAAAATTTTCAGTCCAACCGTCTGGCTCTTTTCAGGATGAAACTGGGTCGCCATGATATTATCGCGCCACAGCGAGGCGCAGAAATCGATGGCGCCGTAACGACAACTGGCGGCGACATCCTCGGGGTTTTCCGCCGCGCAATAATAGGAATGCACAAAATAGACGAAACTGCCATCGTCAACCCCATGGAACAGGGGGGACGGGCGGCGGAGCTGAATATTATTCCATCCCATCTGTGGCACTTTGAGCCGTTCGCCGTTTTCCACCATCCGCGCCGGGAAACGCACCACCTTGCCGGGGATCAGGCCCAGTCCCTGATGGCAGCCGAATTCCTCGCTTGCATCAAAAAGCATCTGCATGCCGACACAGATACCGAGCAACGGCTTCCCCGCGGCAACATGTGTCAGCAGCGGAGCGACGAACCCACCGGCGCGCAGATTATGAATGCAGTCGCGAAACGCCCCGACGCCGGGGAGCACCACCTTGTCGGCGGTCGCGATAGCGGCGGGATCAGCACTGACGCGTACGGCGCAGCCCAGTTTCTCGAACGCCTTGGCGACGCTGCGCAGGTTCCCCATTTCGTAATCAATAATCGTGATCATGATCCGTCCTGAAGCCTATTCCAGCTTACCCTTGGTTGACAATACTCCGCTAATTCGCGGGTCGATGCTGGTCGCCTCGTCGAGAGCCCGGCCAAACGCCTTGAAAATCCCCTCGATGATGTGGTGCAGGTTGTCACCGTAAGCCAGATTGACGTGAATGTTCGCCCCGGAGTGATTGCAGAACGCAACAAAAAATTCCTCGACCAGTTCGGTGTCAAACTCGCCAACCTTGGCCTTGGGAAGATCAACGTTAAAGACCAGAAACGGACGCCCCGAAAAATCGATAATGACGGAGGCCAGCGCCTCATGCATCGGCAGCGTTGCCCGACCGAAACGCTTCACCCCGGTTTTGTCGCCGAGCGCCTGTTTGAACGCCTCGCCGAGGACGATGCCGAGATCTTCGACGGTGTGATGGGCATCGATTTCGACATCCCCGCTCGCCTTGACCGACAGATCAAAGAAGCCATGCCGTGCCAGCGCCGCAAGCATGTGATTGAAAAAATGCACCGGGGTCTCGATATGATGCAAACCGGAACCGTCCAGTTTCAACCCGATACTGATATTGGTTTCTTTCGTTTCGCGAGTAACTTCAGCGCTGCGTGCCATCAGAACCTCCGCATAACGTCCTCAAGATCAGACAAAGTGCTTCGCCACCAGAGCGTACGATGAACACCACAGGTATTCATCTCTGCGTGCCCTCCGTGTCCTTCGTGGTGGGAACATTACTGTTTCAACCGGATCGACACCGACTTGCCGTGCGCTTCCAGCCCTTCAAGCGCGGCGATGCGGACGATCGATTCGCCGAGCCGCTGCAACCCGGCCTGACTGAACGAAACGATACTCGACTTCTTGACGAAATCATCGAGGGACAGCGGCGAAAAGAAGCGCGCGGTGCCACCGGTCGGCAAGGTGTGATTCGGTCCGGCGAGATAATCACCAGCGGCTTCTGGGGTATAGTGGCCCATAAAAATCGCCCCGGCATGACGGATCCGGGGGAGCAGCCCAAAGGGATCGGCGACCGCCAGTTCAAGATGTTCCGGTGCCAGCCGATTGGAAAAATCAACCGCCTCGGCCAGATCCCGCGCGATGATGATCGCCCCGTAATTGTCGATCGACTGGCGGGCGATCGCCTCGCGGGACAATTCGCGGAGTTGAACGTCGACCTCCTGTTGTACCGCACTTGCCAGCGCGGTATCGGTGGTGATCAGAATCGAAGAAGCGAGCTCATCATGCTCCGCCTGTGACAACAGATCGGCGGCAATATGCGCCGGATTGCCGCTGCCGTCGTTAATCACCAGAATTTCGCTCGGGCCGGCGATCATGTCGATATCGACCTGCCCGAAAACCAGTTGTTTGGCGGTGGCGACATAAATATTCCCCGGCCCGGTGATCTTATCGACCCGGGGGATTGTCGCCGTGCCGTAGGCCAGCGCCGCGATGGCCTGCGCTCCACCGATCTTGAAGATGCGATCGACGCCAGCAATCCGCGCTGCCGCCAGCACATGGGGATCAACTTTGCCGTCCGGCATCGGGACCACCATGATCACTTCGCCCACCCCGGCGACCTTGGCCGGAACGGCATTCATCAACACCGAGGAGGGATAGGTGGCTTTCCCGCCGGGGACGTAGATGCCGACCCGGTCGAGGGGGCGCACCAGTTGACCGACCAACACATCCTCTTCGTCAGTCGAGAGCCAGGTTTCCTGCTTCTGTTTGCGATGGTAGGCACCGATCCGCGCGGCGGCCAGTTCCAGATCGGCATAGGCCTGCGGCTCAAGCCGTGCACAAGCGTGTTCGATCTCGGCGGCGGTCACTTCGACGGTGGCGGCGGTTACTGTTAACCGATCAAACCTGGTGGTCAGCTCAAACACCGCTGCGTCGCCACGCTGCCGCACATCGGCGATGATCGCCTTGACCGTTTCTTCGACACCCGTCGGCGCAGTTGCGCCTCGCGCCTCAATGATTGCAAAGGTGGGCGCGAAATCATCATCACTGAAATTGAGAATGCGCATCATCTTTTTCGCCTCCTCGCCAAGGGATTAAACGGAAATGCGGGTTTCGTTGCCAACGACTCTTTCAAGCCCTTCGATAATTCCGAGCACCCGGCGATGTTTGGTTTTGAGACTGGCACGGTTGACGATCAGGCGGGTGGTGATCTCGGCAATCGTCTCAACCTCGACCATGCCGTTTTCGCGCAACGTCACCCCGGTCGAGACCAGATCGACAATCCGTTCCGCCAGACCGACCAGCGGCGCCAGTTCAATTGAGCCGTAGAGTTTGATCAGCTCAACCTGCACCCCTTTGGCGGCAAAGTAGCGTTCGGTAATATGCGGATATTTGGTCGCGACACGAATATTCGACCAGTTGGCCGGGTCGTCCCCCTTGCGCAGTTCCGCCGGTTCGGCAACGACCAACCGGCAGTAACCGAATTTAAGATCGAGCGGCTCGTAGAGATCTTTCCCCTGCTCCAGCAGGGTGTCTTTGCCAACCACGCCGACATCGGCGCAGCCATATTCTACATAGGTCGGCACGTCGGTCGCGCGCACCGCGATGAAACGATATTTGTCGACGCTGTTTTCAAAGACCAGCTTGCGACTTTCCTCATTGAACTCGGGACAGGTGACGCCGATCTTTGCCAGCATCTCCATCGTGTCGCGCATGATCCGCCCCTTCGGCAGAGCAAACGTAATGTAATCACTCATTTTTCAACCTTTTATTGCGCAGCGACCCGGCGAATGTCGGCACCGAGCCCCTGCAACTTTTCTTCAATCCGTTCGTAGCCACGATCCAGGTGATAGACACGTGAAATTTCAGTCGTATTATCCGCCGCCAGCCCGGCCAGAATCAGACTGGCGCTGGCGCGCAGATCGGTCGCCATGACCGGCGCACCGAGCAGTTCGCGCACCCCGCGCACCGTCGCACAGCGGCCATCGATGGAAATATTCGCCCCCATCCGTTGCAGCTCGCAGACGTGCATGAAGCGATTTTCAAACACCGTCTCGGTAATCGTGCTCGTCCCCCCGGCCAGGCTCATCAGTGCCATAAATTGCGCCTGCATGTCGGTCGGAAAACCGGGATGGGGCAAGGTTTTGATATTGACCGGCTGCAGCTGCTGCGGGCCGCGCACCCTTACGCCCTCTGCCACCAGCTCGACATCGACCCCCGCCTGGTGCAGCTTGCTGACCAGCGCATCCTGATGCTCCAGGGTACAGCCGCGCAGCAGGATATTGCCCCCGGTGATCGCTGCGGCAATCATAAATGTTCCCGCCTCAATCCGGTCGGGCATCACCTGATAATCGAGGGGTGCCAGGGCATCGACCCCCTGAATGTGAATTTTATCGCTGCCATCCCCTTCGATCACCGCGCCCATATCGCGCAGTGCGTTGGCCAGGTCAACAATCTCCGGCTCACACGCGGCATTTTCGAGGATCGTTTCCCCCTGCGCGAGGGTCGCCGTCATCATCAGATTTTCTGTCGCGCCCACCGACGGCATGTCAAGATAGATCGGTGCGCCGCGCAATTGCGTCGCCTTGGCCTCGACATAGCCATGATCAAGGGTGATTTCCGCGCCGAGGATTTCCAGCCCCTTCAGATGCAGGTTAATCGGTCGGGCACCGATGGCGCACCCCCCCGGCAGACTGACCCGGGCGCGACCGAAACGGGCCAGCAACGGGCCCAACGCCAGCACCGAGGCGCGCATCGTCCGTACCAGTTCGTACGGCGCTTCGAGGCTCTCAATCGCCCCGGCATCGATCTCCAGACCGTTCCGGTCAGCGACAATCCGGGCACCGAAACCGGTCAGCAATTTCTCCACGGTATCGATATCGCGCAGCCGCGGCACATTGCGCAGACGATGGATGCCGGAGGCCAGCAACGTCGCGAAAAGCAGGGGCAAGGCAGAATTTTTTGCACCGCTGATGGCCACCTCTCCGGTCAATGGCCGCCCGCCGTGAATAACTATTTTATCCATTAGTCAAGACAACATCCTCAAATTTCAGCACCGCGATCACTGCCCACCCGGCCACCTATGACCCGGTCAATCCCGGCATAATCAGCACGCATAAAAATATCGGTAAAACCGGCGACGGTGAACAGTTCCCGTACTGCTGCGGCCTGATCAATCCCGATCTCGACCAGCAGCCAGCCGCCAAAGTTGAGCCGGGCAGGGGCCTGACGGGTCAGTGCCCGATACGCATCCAGACCATCCTCGCCCCCGTCGAGAGCCCGGCGGGGCTCAAAATCACGTACCTCCGGCATTAAACCGGCCAGATCACCACAGCGGATATAGGGCGGATTGGAAACGATCAGATCGAAGCATCCCGCTGCGAGTTGAAACAAATCCCCTTCGGCAAAGGTAATTCGCCCGCCAAGCGCATGACGTTCCGCATTGTCCCGCGCCACTGCGAGTGCCGCCGGATCAATATCGATTGCGGTGAAGGCCGCTGCGGGACATTCATGGGCAAGCGCAATCACAATGGCGCCGCTGCCGGTGCCGATATCAAGGCAGTTCCCGCTGGCCGGCAAACGTTGCAGCGCTTCTTCCACTAACACCTCGGTGTCGCTACGCGGAACCAGCACCGCCGGGGACACCCGCAACGGTAACGACCAGAACTCCGTTTCACCAAGGATATACTGTAGTGGCTCGCGCGCCGCGCGGCGGCGCACCAGTTCCCGGTAAGTATCAAGTTCCGCCACCGTTACCGGTCGTTCAAAATTGAGATAGAGGCCAACCCGATCAAGCTTCAGCACCTGTCCCAATAAAAGTTCGGCGTCGCGACGTCCCCCGACAATGCCGCGCCCGTCCAGATAGCTCGCGGTCGATTTGAGCAGATTCAACAGTGTCCAGGTCTCGACCAAACCTACTCCCCCTGCTGACGACTCAATGCTTCGGCCTGATAATGTGTCGCCAGTGCATCGAGTACTTCATCAAGGCTGCCCTGCATGATCTGGTCAAGCTTGTAGAGCGTCAAACCGATGCGATGATCGGTACATCGCCCCTGCGGGAAATTGTAGGTCCGGATGCGTTCACTGCGGTCGCCACTGCCGACCTGACTTTTGCGATCTGCCGCAGTCGCAGCATCCTGCTCCGCCTGCATCTGCTCGAAGAGCCGTGATTTCAGCACTTTAAGCGCCTGCGCCTTGTTTTTGTGCTGTGACTTCCCATCCTGACAACTAACCACCAGCCCGGACGGCAGATGGGTAATCCGAATTGCCGACTCGGTCTTGTTGACGTGCTGTCCCCCCGACCCGGAAGAGCGGAAAACATCAATCCGCAAGTCGGCCATTTCAATGTCGATATCAACATCTTCGACTTCCGGCAAGACCGCCACGGTACAGGCAGAGGTGTGAATGCGCCCCTGGGTTTCGGTCTCGGGAACCCGCTGCACCCGATGGGTTCCACTTTCGTATTTCAGGCGTGAGTAGACCCGCACGCCGCTGATCATCGCGATCATTTCCTTGTATCCACCGGCGTCGGCCTCGGAGGAACTTAAGATTTCGACTTTCCAGCGCCGGGTCTCAGCGTAACGCGAATACATGCGAAACAGATCCGCCGCAAAAAGGGCCGCTTCCTCACCGCCGGTGCCCGCCCGGATTTCGAGGATAATATTCTTTTCGTCGTTGGGGTCGGTCGGCAAAAGGAGCAATTTGAGGTGTTCTTCAAGCTCCGCCTTGCGTGCCTCCAGCCCCGGCAGCTCCAGTTGCGCCAGCTCGCGCATCTCGGCGTCGCTCTCTTTGAGCAGTTCACGGTTGCCATCGATATCAGCACAAACCTTGCGGTAACGGGAGTAGACCTCGACCATTTCCGCCAAACTGGCGTGTTCCCTGGTCAGTTCGCGAAATTTCTGTTGATTGGCGACCGCCGTCGGATCAGACAACAGCCCCTCCACTTCACGGAACCGATCAACGACTTCTTCCAGTTTGGTAAACATAGGTAGACAGGGGCACCAGCATGGCGCAAATGTTAGAGTTTCGAAAATTCCTGGCGTACGGCACCGATTTCACCGCAAGTCATCGTCCCTTCGGGACAGGCACCACGCAAGCAACCTGGTCCCGCCTGGCCGAAAAGCAACGGCGCGACCGGACGGACCGCTCGCAACATCTCAATCGCCAGTGCACGAATCTCCCATTGTGCCCGGCGACAACAACGCAGCGAGAAAAAATGCAGCAGTTCGCGACCATTCATGCTGATCACGATCTTGGTCGCAGCGGCGTTTGGCAACACAAAACGGGCATCCTCCGCCGGGATATCGGCCGCCAGCAGTTCCGTGTAAACCGTGTGTATCTCGTCGAGCAACCGGTGATAACGCTCCGCCAGTTCTGGACGGGCAGTGATGGTCTCCGGGGTGACGGCCTCAAAGCGCTCCTGGTGGGCAACGTAACGCTGACTCTGCTGGGAATATGAGGCAATTCGGTGGCGAACCAGCTGGTGGGAGCAGGCACGACTGATCCCTTCGGCCCCGAAGGAAAACGTCGCGTGTTCAAGAACCGAAAGATGCCCGAGCTCAAGAATCTTGCGCAACAGAACTTCGCGGTCGTTGCGACTTTTGGCGAGCAATTGATCGATGGAGGAGGCAGAATAACACAGCCGTGCGGCGGCGGCAACCACCTGTTCCGGATCGGGGGTATGGGTCAGCAGCTGAACACGCATCGGATTCCGTCGCTTGCGACCGATCCGGCCTGAGCCCGGACCGGGAGAGAGTGCTGAAAAAAAGAAACGGCCATTGCGGCCGTTTCTCGCGCGTACCTAGTTTTTTGCGTACTTCTTGCGGAAGCGTTCGATCCGGCCAGCGGTGTCGAGCAACTTTTGCTTGCCGGTGTAAAACGGGTGGCAGGCGGAACAAACTTCAGTCGTAATCCCGTCCTTCTTGGTCGAACGCGTGGCAAATGTTTCACCGCAGTGACACTTGACAGTGATTTCCTCATATTTCGGATGAATTTCCGGTTTCATGATTATTGCTCCTTGCGGTCTAGCTTGGTACAGACCTTTCAGTTGGTATCGTCAAGTGCGGACAAATAGCATTTATGTCCGCTTTATGCAAGATTTTTCTTGTTCCGACGCTATTGATTCATCGAGTCAAAAAACTCCTGATTGCTTTTGGTTTCCGAGAGTTTGTCGAGCAGAAACTCCATGCCGTCAACGGCGTTCATCGACGAAAGAATTTTACGCAACAACCAGATCCGTTGCAGGGAGGTCTGGTCGAGGAGGAGTTCCTCACGGCGGGTGCCCGATTTATTGATGTCGATCGCGGGGAAGGTTCGCTTGTCGACCAGCCGCCGATCAAGTTGCAATTCCATATTGCCGGTGCCCTTGAATTCCTCAAAAATAACTTCATCCATTTTGCTGCCGGTATCGATCAGTGCCGTCGCGATAATCGTCAGGCTGCCCCCCTCTTCGATATTACGCGCGGCACCGAAAAAGCGCTTGGGCTTGTGCAAGGCATTGGAATCGACCCCGCCGGAAAGAATCTTGCCGGAGGGGGGGACGACCGTATTATACGCCCGCGCCAGACGCGTAATGGAATCGAGAAGAATCACCACATCGCGCTTGTGCTCGACCAGTCGCCGCGCTTTTTCGATCACCATCTCGGCCACCTGGACGTGGCGTGAAGCCGGTTCGTCAAAGGTCGAGGAGATCACTTCGCCGTTGACGTTACGCTGCATGTCGGTGACTTCTTCCGGGCGTTCGTCAATCAGCAGGACGATCAGATAAATTTCCGGGTGATTGGCGGTAATCGAGTTGGCCATGTTCTGCATCAGCATCGTCTTGCCGGTGCGTGGTGGCGCAACGATCAGCGCGCGTTGCCCTTTGCCGACCGGCGTCGCCAGGTCGATGACCCGGGCGGATAGATTGTCGGCTGTCGTTTCGAGGATAATCCGTTCTTCGGGATAAAGGGGCGTCAGATTGTCAAACAGGGTCTTGCGTCGCGCCACCGCCGGATCCTCGTAGTTAACCTCCGACACCTTGAGCAGGGCAAAGTAACGCTCTCCTTCTTTGGGCGGACGAATTTGCCCGGACACCGTATCGCCGGTGCGCAGGTTGAAACGCCGAATCTGCGACGGAGAGACGTAGATATCGTCAGGACCGGGGAGATAGTTGGCATCGGGAGCGCGTAAAAAGCCGAAACCGTCAGGGAGGATTTCCAGCACTCCTTCCCCCGAAATTTCGCCGTTCTTGGCAGAAGCGTTGAGGATCGAAAAAATCAGATCCTGCTTGCGCATCCCCGAGGTTCCCTCAACCTTGAGGCTGATGGCCAGTTCCGCCAGTTCCGTCGCTTTTTTCTCTTTCAGTTCTTTCAGGTTCATTCCTGCTCCTTGGTCATCACAGCATCTTGCGCACCGCAAAACGGCATCACGAAAATGACATGACAATATGCCCGGCACCGCCGAACATCGCTAATTCACTTATGTATTTGTCAAACTTTGGTAGTTTTCCTGCGTGATTTGATTTCGGGTGTTTAGACGTTCACTATGGGGTTAACGCACGTTCGCGCGTTGCTATTTGTCACTCGCTCTTCCGGATATTGATTGTCAGGTTTGGTGAAAGGGTCTCGTACGTAGGCTTTAAATGTTGTAGCTCCAGCTTTTATCTACCTGCTTTAACAGGCTGTGTCAACTGCTATTGTCGTTTTTTCTTCTTTTTACCAGAAAAAGCGGCATCCACCGGGGGGGCGTGTGAATGCCGCTTTTGAAAAACGTCTATTGGGCCGTAGCAGGGGCCACCGGAAGACTCTGCAACTGACCGCCCGGCTTTAATGCACTGGTTAATTGGTCGAACAGCTCCCGGTAACGCCGTGAATAATTGGTGCCACCAAAAATGACCCGATCCGGTTCGGTCAACAGGCGATCGATCCCGTCGACAGAGATATCCTCGATATCAACCCGCGTTGCCAGATTATAATAGGCTTTGTCAAAGTTGGGATACTGCAATGGCAAAAACGGCTCCGTGGCATAACCGGGAAACTCCCAGAGCACGTCACCGTTGACCGTCGCCACCGCCGCAGTCGCCAGCAGCATGTCAAAATCGGCATGCAAATAGCTGAGGTTGGTACGATCCCAACGTTTTTCACCGCGCGTCACCCCGTTGACAATGATGACCAGCAGCCCATCGACGCCGTTGCGATCAGCCAGCTCGCGAACCACCAGCGGATCAAACCGGTAGCTGCGGAAGAACGGCTCCCGGTCGTTCATCGCACCTCCGGTCACCAGCCGCTGATACAACGCCGCCGGATCACCGGCAACTTCACGGATATCAAAATAGCCTTTAACCTCGCGCAACATCTCGACCAGTCGTGCTTCCTTGCCAAGATTGTTTTTGATCAGCACCTTCGCCAGTTCCCCGGCTTCGGGATAAATCTTCAGCGAGTCGGTGTCGATCAATAACGGCAGCACCCCGAGGGTCTGGACGCGCACCCGGTATTCATCCTTGGATACTTTGTAAAATTTTTCCGCACACCCGCTCAGCAGCAAAGCGGAACTCAGCAGCGCAATCAACATCCAACGCATGGCAATCCTCCTGTTATTCAATCGGGTTCCTTGTAGTCTAGCGGAAAAGCCGCCCAAGGGGAACTGTTATGATGCCGATTCCGTCGGCACTCCCCACACCCGTGCCAGCGCAGGGATCGCAGAAATTTGAAAGTTGGCGCAGCCCCACGCCAGCACTTCGGCAGCGGACGCTCCGGTTAGCTCCGGCGGCGGTTCCTGTCCAAGGAAAAGAAGGGTATCGCGAATCAACGCCCCTCCCGAGTGCAGCGCCAGATCGGCGACATCTCCATGTCGTTTGCTGAGTTTTTCACCGTTAACTGCCAGTGCCAGCGGCAGATGAAGATAGGCGGGGACAGTCAGGCCGAGACAGCTGTACAGATAAATCTGGCGGGGCGTTGAACCGAGCAGATCAGCGCCACGCACCACTTGATTGATCCCGGCGGCGGCATCGTCGACCACGCAGGCGAGCTGATAGGAAAAAATTCCGTCTGCGCGACGCATCACAAAATCACCCACTTCCGCAGCCAGATTCTGAACGCAACGCCCGAACACCCCGTCGACAAAGACCACCGGGCTGCTCGTAACCCGCAGACGCAACGCCCGCTCCACATGCCCCGGCGGCAGCCCGGCGCGGCATGTCCCTGGGTAGACCGGCCCTTCTTCACTCGCTTGCGGCGCACTGGCAAGGATTTCCTTGCGTGAACAGCCGCAAGCAAACACCATCCCCTGCGCACGCAGCTCTTCCACCGCCGCCGCATACGTCCCCGTCCGCCGACTTTGCCAGACGATCTCTCCGTCCCACTCCATGCCGAGTCGTTCCAGCGTCCGCAAAATCTCGTCCGCCGCCCCCGCTACCACCCGCGGCGTATCGAGGTCGTCGATCCGCACCAGCCAGCGCCCGCCGCCGCTGCGCGCCAGACAATAACTCCCCACCGCCGCCACCAGCGAACCCCAGTGCAGGGGTCCGGTGGGGCTGGGTGCGAAGCGACCAACTGTTGTTGGATGTGGGTCACGGGCAGATGTCATTGCAACAGGCATTTCTCACGATTCAGGTCAGTACGGATGGTTGAATATTGCTTCGCCATGATGGCGGATGAAACGAACTGTTGTCAATCCACGAATGCTGCATTATGCTCCCCCGCCTTGCGCTCCAGCTGATTCCGCAACGCCTTAACCAGTCGTCCATTGTCCTCCGGCGTTTTCACCGCCACGCGCACCATCCGTTCATCGAGGGGATAAAAATTTCCGCAGTTGCGGATCAGGATCCCCTGGTCGCGCAGGCGGGCGGCAACGATGGACGCGGCTGGTGCTGCGGTGGGTAGCCGCACCAGCAGATAGTTGGCTGCGGCCGGATAGACCGTCGCGCCCAGTGCCGTCAGCTCTTTTGCCAGGGCCTCCCGCCACTGCGGCATCATCGCCAGCGTGCGTTGTCGATAATCAGCGTCCCGCAAACAGGCCTTCGCCGCCGCCAGCGCCGGAGTCGACAGACTCCAGGGGGGCTGGGCGTCATGCAGGGTCGCGATCAGCTCTGGCGCGGCGAGGAGATAGCCGACTCGCAAGCCGGGGATGGCATAAAATTTGGTCATCGAACGCAGCATCATCAGTTGCGGATATTCGGTGGCCTGAGCGACAAACGAGGTATCCGGGGCAAAGTCGATGAATGCTTCATCGAGCACCACCCGGACGCCCTCCGGTAGCAGTTCCAGCAAGTGGCAAATCGCATCGACGGCGATCAAGGCTCCGCTCGGGTTGCCGGGATTCGCCAGCCACACGAGGTCAACATTTTCCGCCAACGCCGCCACGATCCGTTCCGGATCGAACTGGAAGTCATCGTCAGCCGCGAGCGGGATCAGATCGACCGGACAGTCGATCTGCGCCAAGGCTTTGGCATATTCACTGAATGCCGGGGTGACGAGCGCCGCCCGGCGCGGGCGCAGGACACGCGGCAGCAGATAGATCAGCTCCGTCGAGCCGTTGCCGACCAGCAGCCGCTGCGCCGCAATCGCATGAAAATCAGCCAGCGCCTCAATCAGCGAGGCCCCGTGCGCCTCGGGATAATGAATGCATTCGTCGAGCGCGGCCAGCACCGCTGGTCGCACGCCCTCAGGCATTCCGAGAGGATTGATGCTGGCGGAGAAATCGAGAACGTCCGCGAGCGGAATTCCCGATTCACGCGCCACCCGCAACGCCTCGCCACCGTGGGTGGGGATAATCAGATCAGCCATTGCACCACCATTCCTCCTGCCAACGCGTAGCTCGCGGCCAGGTAAAGCAGCTTGACCATGTCCCGATATGATGCCACTGTCACCGGTTGGTCCGGGTCGCCAAGGGTGGCTTTGTCGACCTTCTTGCCAAAATAGTTCGCTGCGCCCCCGAGTTGAATCCCGAGGGCACCCGCTGCCGCTGCTTCGGGCCACCCGGCATTGGGACTGGCGTGTTTGCCGGCATCACGCAGCATACAGCGGAAACTTGCCCCGCCATTCAGACCGGCAGTCGCTGCTGCCACGACGATCAGCATTCCCGTCAGTCGCGCGGGAAGCCAGTTGGCCAGATCGTCGAGCCGCGCCGCACAGCGTCCGAATTCGAGATATTTTTCGTTCTTGTAACCGACCATCGAATCCATCGTGTTGACCGCTTTATAAAGGAGCGCCAGCACCGGGCCACCGAGAAAGAGATAGAAGAGCGGGGCGATGACGCCGTCCGAGGCATTTTCCGCCACGGTTTCGAGACAGGCCGTGAGAATTTGTTCCTCATTCAGTTGCGCGGTGTCACGCCCGACGATGTGAGAAAGAGCCGTACGCGCTGCCGCGAGATCACCGCGCTCAACACAGTCCACCACCTTGCGACTCTGGCGATGCAGTTCACGCAATGCCAACGTCGTATACGCCAACCACGCCGCTGCTATCCAGCCGAGCAGGGTTGAGAGCAAGCCAAGGAGGGTCAAACCAAGCCAGGCGAGCAGACCGGTGATGATCAATGTTCCGGTCACCAGCTGGACACCGCCCAAAGCGGGAGCCGAACCGGTATTCAGCTTATTATCGAAGAAAGCGATCAATTTGCCGATGCCGACCACCGGGTGCGGCATTTTGCGCGGGTCGCCACAAAGCAGATCGAGCCCGAAGGCGGTGGCGATCAACCAGCTCATCTCTCTGGCTCCAAATCGAGCAGGGAAAAGATTTTTTGCAGATCGAGATGTGTCGCGAGATGGTCGGCCCAGCGGTCAAGCTCACGATCAATCGAAGTGCCGTTGGCATCATCTCCCGCCGGGAGGATCACGCTCAGGTCGGCAGCGATCTGGGTTAACAGGTCACGGGTCAGCTCGGCGTTATCGAAGAGTCCATGCAGATAACTCCCCCAGACCCGCCCGTCAGCGCTGACCGCGCCGTCGTCGAGGGCCACGCGCTGCTGCGACCGCTCGCTGATTTTCAGCAGCGGCGCGACACTCGCTGCCAGGAGGGTTTCCCCCATGTGGATTTCATAGCCGGTGACCTCGCCGCGCATGGTCAGTCCGGCGCGCCGGGCGCCGGGCAACAACTCGCCGCGCACCAGGTGGGTCTGTTTGTCGGGAAAGAGGGTCGTCGTCACGTCAAGCAGCCCCAGTCCTGCCACGCTGCCGAGGGTGGATTCCATGCCGTCGGGATCGGCGACGCTGCGGCCGAGCATCTGATAGCCAGCGCAGATCCCGATGACCCGCCCACCGGCGGCGTGATAGGCGCTGATGGCCGTTGCCAGCCCGGTCTCCTGCAACCAGATCAAATCGGCCAGAGTGCTTTTGCTGCCGGGGAGGATAATCAGATCGAGGGCCGCGATTGCGCGCGGCTCGTCAAAATAACTCAGGCCGACGCCGGGTGATTGCTCAAGGGGATCGAAATCGGTGTAGTTGGACAGGTGCGGCAACCGCACCACGCCGATCCGCACCAGCGCCGCCGGGGAGCTCGTTGCTTTGCGCGTTAGCGCAACAGAATCCTCTTCCGGCAGCTGCAACTTCAGCCACTGAATGACACCGAGGACCGGCACGCCGGTGCGATCTTCAATCTCCCGTAGACCCGATTCAAGCAGGGCGGGATCGCCGCGAAACTTGTTAATGATCACTCCAGCAACAGATGCTCGCTCCTCCACACTCAAGAGTTCCAGCGTGCCGACAATGGCGGCGAACACCCCGCCGCGATCGATATCCGCAACCAGCAGCACCGGCGCATCGGCCATCGCCGCCGCGCGCAGATTGGTGATGTCGGTCGCCTTGAGATTGATTTCGGCAATACTCCCGGCCCCTTCCATGATTACCAGGTCGTACTGCGTCGCCAACCGTTTGAACGACTCCCGCACTTTGACGAAGGCCTGATCCTTATAGGCATGATACTCAGTGACACTCATGTTGCCGACCGGCTTGCCGTGGACGATGACCTGCGAGCCGGTCGCCGAGTTTGGCTTCAGCAGCACCGGGTTCATGTCGGTATGCGGCGCGAGTCCACAGGCCGCCGCCTGCAACGCCTGCGCCCGGCCGATCTCTCCCCCTTCCGGGGTCACCGCCGAGTTGAGCGCCATGTTCTGCGCCTTGAACGGTGCGACCGACTTCCCTTGACGCTTTAACAACCGGCAGAGTCCCGCCACCACCAGGCTCTTGCCAACATCGCTGCCGGTGCCGCCAACAAAAAGGGACCGGGTCGATTTTAGGGGGGGGGCGGAGGCCATATCGGTGCGCAGATAGCGTGCCGCATAGCCGCGCGGGGTAATCATCCGCCCGGCAGCATCGACAAAAGTCGCACTGTTCCCGATCATCACCAGCGAAAACATGTCGATCTCTTCGTCCGTGAAGGTCGCCAGGGTGCTGAGGGTGACACTCTCGCCAACCCGACAGGCATTGCGCACGATCCCGACCGGAGTATCCGGGGAGCGATGCCGCAACAGAATGTCGCGCCCCTCTTCGATTTGGGTGACGCGGGATTTGCTGCGCGGATTGTAGAGGGCAATGACAAAATCGGCGCGGCCGACGGCGTCAAGCCGTTGGCGGATCAACGCCCAGGGGGTGAGCAGGTCGGAGAGGGAGATCACCGCAAAATCGTGCATCAGCGGTGCACCCAAGCGGGACGCCGCCGCCTGCACCGCCGAAACGCCAGGGATGATTTCAATCTCGACGTGATCTACTGCGGCACCGGGTTCATTGACCAATTCCAGCACCAGTCCGGCCATACCGTAAATCCCGGCATCCCCCGATGACACCAGCGCCACAATCTTCCCGCACGCGGCAATCGCCAGCGCCTGCCGACAACGGTCAACCTCCTTCATCATCCCCGAGGAGATGACCTCTTTCCCGATCAGCAGTGGCGCGATCAGGTCAAGGTAGGTCTGGTAGCCGACGATCACCGCAGCCTCTTCCAGCGCCGCGTTGCAGACCGGGGTCATATGTTGCAAATCGCCGGGACCGAGCCCGACGACGTAGAGTTTTCCGTTCATATTTATAGCAAGACTTTCTTTTGCTACGCGCGGTTCTAAAATCTCTCACCACCCGTTCACTTCGTTCACTGGAGAACACGAAGGGCACGGAGACAAGCACGCATGGTTATGTGGTTTTCTTCGTGCTCTCCGTGGCCTTCGTGGTGCAATCGAATTCAGGGTTTCTCGGCAACCGCCACCGTCACATTGCCATTCTTCCGTTTACGCAGAATGATCCGGCCCCCCGTTCCGGCGGACAGCAGCACCGCAGGTTCGCACACCCCTTTGGCACCGACCGCCGCAAGCACATAGTCAGAGGGGACCGTTGGTACGTCAACCGCATTGAGGGCAGCGGCGGAATGAAATTCCAGTCGCAATTGCCGCTGCCGGGCGAAGTCGAGGAGCCCGGTCTCATCGGCTTTGGCATCGATAGTGGCGAGAGCGGCGACACTGGCAAACGATAACTGCGCCCGCTGCAACTCCTCGTCGACCACCGCCGCGATCTCTTCGCTCGTCGTATGACGATTGCAGCCGATGCCGACGATCAGATCGCGCGGCCGCAGCAGCAGAATATTTTCCTGTCCCTTGGGTGGCAGCAGCCGGTGAGTAACCACAACCCTGGCGACGCCGGGAAACGCATCGGCGGCCATAAAGGTGTCACACCAGGTAATTTCCGGCAGATCAAGGTAGTGCTCGGCAATTCGTCGCCGGGGATCGACCAGGACGATCGGTTCCCCGCGCAGCAACCTCCCGTTGAGTTCCCGGATCTGATCCAACGGTTCGACAACCATCCCGGCCTGACGGGCGATCTCGTCCCAGGCGGGAAGGTTGTTGACGTCGGTCGCGGTGGTGATCACCGCCTGTCCGTCCAGCAGCCCGGCGATCTCCTCCGCCAGCGCATTAGCACCCCCCAGATGGCCGGAAAGAAGACTGATCGCAAACTGCCCCTTTTCATCGCACACCACCACCGCCGGATCGAGCGCCTTGCCGCGCAGCTGCGGCGCCAGCACCCGCACCACGATCCCGGTCGCCATGATGCAGATCAGCCCGGCATATTCGGTAAACAGTCGTGGCAGCAGGTGTGCCACGGGTTCGGCAAAATATCGGCTGCTGTCATTTTCCCGGAAACGTTCGGGGAGGTAGATGTCCGCGTCAGTTAACCCGGAAGAGAGGCGACGGGCCAGACGGGCCCCGCCGTCGGTGATGGCGATGATCGCGAGTTTCATTTTTTCCTTTTAAAGAAATCTCACCACGGAGGGCACGAAGATCACGGAGAAAATCATCTACTTCTTCTCTCGATAGCCGTGGGTAAAGCCAGCATCGTACAGTTTCGATTTGACCGGCACGCCGTTTTGGCGCGCGCTCAACACTTCCCCAACGATGATCAGTGCCTGGCGGGAGATTCCGGCCATGGTCACTTTTTCCGCAATATCGGCCAGCGTTCCCTCGACCATCTGTTCATCCGCCCAGCTTGCCTTGCTGACCACCGCAACCGGCGTCTGCCCGGTATAGACGCCGCCAGCCAGCAGCTCGCTGACCACCTCGGCCATCATCCCGATCGAAAGGTAGAGACAGAGGGTGCCACCGATCGCTGCGAGTTTTTCCAGCTTTTCATTCTCCGGGACCGGGGTGCGCCCTTCGCGGCGCGAAAGGATCACCGTCTGCGACACCTCTGGCAGGGTCAGCTCCTGACGCAGGCTGGCCGCAGCGGCAAACGCAGCGGTCACGCCGGGAATCACCCGGTACGGAATTCCTTCCTGTTCCAGTACCTCGATCTGCTCCTGAATCGCGCCGTAGATCGCCGGGTCGCCGGTATGCAGGCGCACCACGCTCTGCCCCGCGCGAACCGCCGGGATCATGATGGCGAGCACCTCGTCGAGGGTCAGCGGCGCGCTGTCGTAGGTCTGCGCGCCGGGTTTCAGTTCAGCCAGATGCGCGGTGCTGACCAGCGAACCGGCGTAAACGACGACATCGGCGGACTGGAGGGCTTTCAGCCCCTTAACAGTGATAAGTTCGGGATCGCCGGGACCGGCACCGACGAAAATGATTTCTGGGCTATTCGCGCTTTGATTCAAAACTCATCCTTTTATCAAAATACTCGACAATACAACGGCAAGCCCTCAAAGATGGCCCTGAAGTTGCGAATCCGAACACTCTGCAGCCGGATTTTTACTCACAAGTTCGCCCCGTTAATCAGTCCCTGTCGTTGATGGCCACTCAATTGATAAGCCTATTGACGAAGATTGTTGATAGATTGTTAATAGACCGTTAATAATCTTCCTTGCGCGAGGCCCCTCGCCGCTTTCACCTCGACGTGTCCAACGCGCACTGCCACCGCTATTTATCCGCTACCAGTTGTGGTAACTCCTCGCGGGTCATGCATATAGTTCGTCAGCTCTCAAGCCGTCATGCTCGCCAATTGCCGAAGTTTGCCTCGGAAATAGCAGAAACTGGGAGAATTATTCTCGTCTACATTCATGCACGGCGTAATGTGCTCAGCCCATTTTGACTTTTCAGCGCCGATCATTTGCCAACCAAGCGCAGACAGGGCTTGAGCTCCTCCTGGATAGACGGCATCCGCCAGAGTCTCCCAGGTCCCGCAGATTGAATCGTTGGCATATGAGTTGAGGTGCGCATCCCGGGCCTTTGGATAGGCGGCCTTAATCGCCTGAATATCACCGAGAAACCATGCCTCTCCCTCTTCGATGGCGATGCAGAAACGCGTTTCCGGTTTTGGTGTACAGTTGTTCAGAAGGGTAAGCAATTCACTGCGGAATTGTTTAAGGCATTTGTCGTCAAGGTCGCAAACGACGAAAACCGCCGCCTGATAATCTTTGGGATAATGAGCGAAAGTTGTTCCGTATCCCCTGAGAAGTCTTGGAAGCTGGTCCAGCAGAATTCTTTTGCTCGGATCGGATTTCCCGCGCAAATTGGACGGAATGCGCCCAATTCCCCGATATGGTTTCACTTCGAACGTATGTTGTTCACCAATAATTTTCGGGATTAGGATGTCGAGGGCTTTCTTGCCAGATTGATCTTCGACGAGGATGACAAAATGCATCGTTTACCTCGCGTCCAGATAATCGCTATACCACAACCCGCCGAGCGGAAGCCCTTCTGCGACCAGATTCTTGACAACTGGGTCATCACTCGCACGTCTGATGGTTGAAAAACCATCCTCCTCTTTTTCCAGAACCCAGACCTCGTTCGGCTCCAGGGCATCGACAAAATAGGGTTGATGGGTGGTGATAAATATCTGCGACGCGCCTTTTTTGCCCGTTGCATGCTGACGAAACTCACTGGCGAGGGTCTCCAGCAACTTGTGATAAAGACCGTTTTCCGGCTCCTCGATACAGATGAATGGTGGCGGAGAAGGGTCTTCGAGGAGCAGCAGGTAGCAAAACATTTTCAATGTTCCGTCGGACATTTGCTGTTGTGTAAATGGAGCCGCAAATCCCTTGTCTTTAAACAGCAGATACAGGTTGTTGGTGATTTTATCCCGATACGGCTCAATCGTGCCGATGCCCGGGATTTTTTTTGAGATATCGATAAGAATCCGCTTGAATACGATCGGATGATTTCGTTCGAGATATTGAACGACGTTACCGACATTGTCGCCATGCAGATTCAGATGCTTTTGCACCCCGGATTGCGGAATTTTACGCGCGGAATCAGGGGTAAAATAACTGAGATACCAGCTTTGGATAAACTGTTTGAATTGCGCTATGCGAGGATTTTCCTTAAATTGCTCCGCCAGGGAAACAATCGCCAGTTTGTGGGGATCAAATTGAACTTCGCGCATGAACGCATCGTCGCCTTCAACACTATCATCTCCGGTCCACACACTCCCTTTGCCCCTCTCCAGCCGCAGGAAGGAGCGGGGTTGCCCTTTCGACTGATTTTTGGCCCTTTGTCTCAATCGTTCATTGAGGACAATCGGCAACCCGCTTTTTTCATCCTTACCGATGGAAACTTCGTACGTAATCGGGCGGTCGTTTTTTGATTCCCGATAGTAAATCGTCAATGTAATCGGCTGGTTCAAGCCGGATGATGCCAACTTGTCAAAACCGCCCCTGTTCTGCGCATTGCAGGCGGTCTCAAGATCGGTCTGCATGCAATCGGAAAGGAAACCAAAGGCGTCGAAAATCGAGCTTTTTCCCACCCCGTTTTTTCCAATGACTGCTGTCATGGGAGTCAGGGGCTCAGCATCCCGAAGGGCCTGATCCGTGCCGATGCGGCCCATGGCAACATCGTGTAACGCACGATAATTTTGTATCCTGAGACCTTCGATCAGAGCCATGGTTCCTCCTCAATTTTCGTCGACATCATACAAAGTCTGAAATTTGTCATTTGACCAACCCTCTCTCAACGTCGCGATAGGCCCCCTTGTGGAAACCGGCAATCGCTTAAAAGCAGGGTTTCTTGCATGACCGGTAAAAGTTTTTTCTCAATGTTGTCAAAAATACGTGGCATCTTTATCCTTATCGAATTTTTTTGACAATAATCAGTGACAAATAGTCGAGGTCGTCATCACGCACCTGATCGAGATCGGTCACCACCGTTTCGTCCGGCAAGCCAACCCGTTTCAGATAGACCGCCCCGGCGAGCAGATCGAGTTCTCGCAGCAGCTCACGCACCTGAGCGAAGACCCGAAAGACCTTCATCAATACCACGGTGTCGAAATCGGCCAGGGCGCGGCGTAGACGCTCATCTTCAAAGGTCGCCGGGAGGATCGCGATGCGCTCATCGGCGAGACCGAGAGGCAGATCGGCGCGGGCGGCGGCGGCATGGATCGACGACACCCCGGAGACGACTTCGACCGGGGTGGCGGGAAACTCTTCGCGCAGATAATGGTAGACATAAAGAAAGGTGCTGTAGAGGAACGGGTCGCCGAGGGTCACGAAAGCGACGGTGCGTCCGGCGGCGACATGCGCGGCCATCATCCGTGCCGAGGCGCGGCGGATTTCCGCCAAGCCGGCGCGATCACGCCGCATCGGAAAGACCTGTTCGACGATCTCCTGGCGGGCGGGATCGACCAGACCGGCGACAATCGCGCGCGCGATCGAGCCGTCCCCCTTGTCGCCGACCGGGGTGATCACCACATCGGCCTCGCCGAGAAGGCGGGCACCTTTGAGGGTGACTAATTCCGGATCACCGGGGCCAACGCCGACGGCGATGACGCGCGGGCCGGTTGTTGTCCGGTTACTGTTTAAGCTCATATATAATCCTTTTCACCACGGAGGACACGAAGCTCACGAAGGAAAAGATTTAAAAACAGGCTCTTTTTTCAAAGGTCGTCTTCGTGTTCTTCGTGGTGAACAAAATGTTTAAATTTTCTCGGCCACAATGACGTAAACGGGATTGAACGCCTCAAACAGTTTATAGTCGGTCAGTGGCTTGGTGCGGGCGATGTTGACTGCCGTGACTTCGACGTTGTAACCGGCATTCTCAAAATACTCGTTGGCGGCGGTCAGGGTGTCGAGGGTCACCGCGTTGACGACCACCCGCCCGTCGGACGATAGGCGTCCGTCGACCGCTTCCAGAATTTCCCACAGGTTGCCGCCGGAACCGCCGATAAAGACCCGGTCGGGATCGGGGAGGTCATCAAAGCAGTAGGGTGCTTCCCCTTCGATGAGGGTGACGTTACGGCTGTTGAACTTTTTCAGGTTCTCCTTGAGAAAGGCGACATACTCGGTGTTGCGCTCGATCGCCATCACCGTACCGTTGGCGAGCAGGTTGTCCGCCTCGATACTGACCGAGCCGGAACCGGCACCGACATCCCACAGTACCATGTCGTGGCGCAGGCGTAATTTGGCCAGGGTAATCGCCCGTACTTCCTCTTTGGTGATCAACTTTTTATGGGTCACAAACTCGTCATCACTGATCCCCAGCGCGGTGTGAGATTCCTCTCCCTCGGCGTCATACTCCTTGATCAGAATCAGCACGTTGAGCGGCGCGGCCTGGATATCGAGGAGTCCCTTGACATCGGTGGCGACAATCCGTTCGTCGTCGCGCCCCAGATTTTCACACAGCCAGGCGGCGTACCCGTCGCGTCCCCGGTCGATCAGTTCGGCGGCAATCACCGCCGGGGTGTGGACTTCATCGGTCAGCACCGCTGCCTTGTCGTTGGCGACGATGCGATCAACCGCCTCTTTCAAGCCACGCCCGTGGGCCGAAATAAAAACCGCGTCGTCCCACGGTTCCTTGATCGCGGCAAAAGCGTACTGAATCGACGACACATTGGAGATGAATTCGAGTCGCTCCGCTGGCAGGTTGCGCAGTAGATAGCGACCGATGCCGAAGAAGAGCGGATCGCCCGAGGCGATTACCACTGCGGCCTTGGCGGTGTTCTTCAGCACCTCGGCAACCTCACCGAGATTGCTGCCGACCTCCAGCTTTTCGCCGCTAAAATCGGGAAACAGCGCCAGCTGCCGTTCTCCGGCAACCATCAATTCGGCTTGCGCGATGATGTCCAACGCCCGTTGACTGAAACCTTCCTGCCCTTCGACGCCGCCGCCGATTACATGGATTGTCTGTCCCATCGTCTCACCCGTTTCGTTGCGGGGGCAGGTCCCCGAAGGTTCCTGCCACCTGTTTATCGTAATCAACCAGAATGATTCCTGTTGCCAGATTCTTGCTCCAGTCCCGCAGCTGCGCCAGCGCGCGCTGCGCGGTCGCAGCCACCAGCCGGTGGTCGGGACCAACCGTCTGAAAGACCTCGCGGGCGGTATTGGCCGTGCGGATGAAAGCGTGTTCCTCGCCACCGACCCAGCCTGCCATCTCCGCCAGATCGAGCCGGGAGGAATCGACATGGGTCTGCGGATGACCACAGGCGATCTTGACCAGCTTGGCGAACTGCGCTGCCAGCACGATTCTTTTGAACCCTTTGCGCCGGGCCGCCTGTACCGCATAGCGCACGTGATCACCCATCATCACGTAGGCTTCTTCCCTGAAATTGAGGAAGCCTTGGGCGGCAGCTTCGCTGCTGCGTCCGGTGGCAAAGACCGGACAATCGCAGCCGACGGCGGCGGCCACATCGAGCGCCACCTCCAAGGTATCGGTCCAGGCCTGATGCGACAGCGGGCGTACGATCCCGGTGGTACCAAGGAGCGACAGCCCGCCGACGATCCCGAGGCGCGCGTTCAGCGTCTTTTTTGCCCGCTCCTCACCGTCCGGAATCGACAGTGTAACCTGAATCGGGCGATTCGCAAAGACCGATTGAATGGCGGCGGTAATCATCTGGCGCGGCACCGGATTAATCGCCCAGTCACCGACCGGGACCGCCAGTCCCGGCTTGGTGACGCGGCCAATCCCGGTCCCGCCGACAATCGAAATCTCCCCGCCCCCCTCTTTGTTAAAGGGGGGCCGGGGGGGATTTAAAACCACTTCGGCATGAACCTCGACGCCGTTGGTGATGTCGGGGTCGTCCCCGGCGTCCTTGATCACGAAGCAATGCGCCGCTATGTCAGCAAATGTCTGCCCCAGCAAGGCGAACGTGGCACTCTCCCCGGCAGGCAGTTCGAGCGTCACCGCATCGAGCGAGCGTTGCTCGCTGAGCATCCGCGCCGCACCCAGCGCGGCGGCGGCAGCGCAGGCACCGGTGGTATAGCCGCTACGGAGACGGCGCGCCATCAGACCCGCGCAATCACGTCCTCAACCGACAGCAGGCGCAGAATTTCACGCCGCGCTTCACCGACGGTGAGGGGGATGTGGTGCAGATTAACCTGATCGCGGGTCTTGAGAATATTCATCAGCTCTGCGACCAGCGGCAGATGCAGCTTCGCTTTCTTGAGCGCTTCGGCATCGCCGAAAACATCGCGAGGAGTACCGCAACGCAATAATTTCCCCTTGCTGAGGATAGCAATTTTGCTCATAAAGAGCGGCACCAGATCGACCACATGGGTTGCCATGATCATGGTGATCCCCTCCCTGCGATTGAGTTCTTCGAGCAGATGCATCAACGCATGCACCCCCATCGGATCGAGTCCGGCGGTCGGTTCATCGAGAATCATGACGCTCGGCTGCATCGCCAGCAGCCCGGCGATACAGACCCGTTTTTTCTGCCCGTGCGACAGAGCGTGGATCGATTTACCGGCCAGCTTGGTGATTCCGACCTGGGCCAGGGCGGCGCTGACCCGCCGGGCAACTTCAGCTTCCGTCAGCCCCAGATTGGTCGGGCCAAAAGCGACATCCTCGGTGACGGTGGCGGCAAAGAGTTGATCGTTCGGATCCTGAAAAACGATCCCGATGCGACTGAAGATTTCGCGATCCTCGACCTGGGTCACCGCTTTTCCGCCAAACAGAACCCGTCCCGCCGTCGGTTGCAACAGACCGTTGAGATGCTTGATCAGGGTCGTCTTGCCACTGCCGTTTGACCCGAGGATGGCGAGGAATTCTCCCTGTTCGATCTCCAGATCGATCCCGTTCAACGCCACCGTGCCGTCGTCATAGGTATGCTGTAAAGCTTCGATCTTCAGCATCAGGTGGTGTCATCCGATCAGATAAAGGCCGCCGAGCATCGCCACCCCGACCCCCAGTGCCCGCCAGTTGCCAGGTGAAATGCCCGTTTCGGTCGGGGCCAGCAGCGCACCCCGGTAACCGCGACAGCGCATCGCTTCAAAACTGCGCTCGGCCCGGTCGTAGGTACGTAACAGCAGCATCCCGCCGAGCATCGAGGATGACCGCAGCCCGTAACGAAAGGTGCTGTACCCGGCGCGCGCGCGCTGGGCGGTGCGAATCCGCTCTGCTTCTTCAAGAAGCAGAAAAATATAACGATATATGATCAGCGTCAGTTCGACCAGTAGCGGCGGACACCGAAAGGAACGGGCCGCGCGCATCAGTTCCGGCAGCGGGGTGGTCAGGACAAAAAAGAGGATCATGGCCATGCCGGCGAGAATCCGGGACGCCAGCGCCAAACCACTCCACAGCGCATCGGCGTGGATCGCCATACCGGAGAAGACAACCCGGTCACCACTTTTGATCCAGAACAGCTGGGTGATGAACGCCACGCTGGCCAGCAGCAGCGGAATCGCCAGCCGCCGCCAGAATTGCTTTTGGCGAACCCCGGCGAACAGCGTCAACAGCCAGGCGAGCAGTGCCAATCCGCACGAAACCCGCCAGCTCGCGGCGGCCAGGTTGACCGTCAGCGCACCGGCGACCAGGAGCACCTTGATCCGCCCGTCAAGGGCGGTGAGCGCGGAATGCTGCTGATAGCTGCAGTCGATCAAAGGGTGCATGGAAGGTCAATCCTCTCCGTCTTTAAGGCAGAGGTCCTGTTTAACGATGAAGACTTTATGCCAGTAATACCCCATAATAAAGCCGCCGCCCCCCCCCGCCAGAGCAAAGACAAAGAGGAGCAGATCCCCCTGATCGGTATTGAGATACGGCTCGCGGGCGGTGCGTCCGAGCTGTGCGGCGAATTTTTCCACCACCGCTTCATCAACCCCCGGCCACTTGCTTGCCGCGGCGCTGGCGGGCAGGGGCAACAACATGAACAATACTGCCAGCAGGAATCGTTTCATCTCTCCTCCGCAGTGATAATCTTCAGCTTGCACAGAATGTCGGGGCGGTGTTTGCGGACATAAACCAGCATCCCGCCAATGATGACTCCTTCGAGGATCGAAATCGGCACTTGGGTCGGCATGAAGGCGAGGTAAATCTGCCCGAGCACCGTCAGGAGCGGGGTGTTGCCATGCAGTGCCAGTGCCATCTCGGTCGCGGTTCCCAGATAGGTCAACAGATCGGAGGCGACCCCGGCGGCGAACCCTGACCAGAAAAGGTTGCCCTGGCACAGGCGGGCCAGTTTGAACGCGGCCAGGCCGCTGAACGAACCGACAACGCCCATCGAAAAAGTATTCCCGCCAAGGGTGGTCAGCCCCCCGTGCGCCAGAAACAGCGCCTGGAGAAGGAGAGAGATAAAAGCCACCACCACGCTCGCCGGACCACCGAGCAGAATCGCGCTCAGACCGGTTCCCGCTGGATGGGCGGTACTCCCCGCCACCGGTACTGGCAGCGGAAAACAACTGAAGACGAAAACCGCCGCCCCGAAGATTCCCACCAGTGAAATGTAGCCGGGATCGATAGCGCGGCGCTGGTTGATTCGCCACCCCCCCCAAGCGACGAAAGGGGCCGCGACCACAAACCAGAGAATCGCCCACCCGCCTGGCAAAATTCCCTCACTGATATGCATCGCGGCAACCGGTAGCGGGAAGAACCCGAGCATCAACGCGAGCAATACGAGCGGTTTCATGCGGACTCCGCGTGGGCGAGAATGGTCAGGGCGTTGAAGATTGCGGCGGCAATCGCCGAACCACCCTTGCGCCCGCGACAGACGATGTAAGGCAGATTACTGGCGAAGAGCGCCTCCTTCGATTCCGCCGCGCCGACAAAACCGACCGGGCAGCCGACCACCAGCGCCGGAGTCACCTTGCCGGCCTGGGCCAGCGCGAGCAGTTCATAAAGGGCGGTCGGCGCATTGCCGATCAGGAAGATGGTACATCCTGCCGCAACGCCCTTGCGCAGGGCGATGATCGAGCGGGTCATCCCGGCTTCTTTCGCCTCCCCGGCCACATCGGCATCGGCGACATGGCAGACGACGCTGCCACCGAACGCCTGCAACCGCGGCTTGCTGACCCCGGCCGCCACCATGTTGGTGTCGCACAGGACTTTGGCTCCGGCGCGGATCGCGGTCAGAGCCGAATCAAGCACGCCGGGGGCAAAGACAGTATTCGCGATAAATTCAAAATCGGCGGTGGTGTGCACGATGCGTCGCACCACCGGCCATTCCTGTGCCGAAAAGGGATGTGTGCCCGCTTCCGCATCGATAAGTTCAAAACTGCGGCTTTCAATCGCTTGCGGGTCAAGCATAATGGTATTGCTCATACGTCGTCTCTCCCGTGCTGCCGGTACCTTACCATCCCGCCTCGGTCAGCGATTCAGTCACCCGTTCGGTCACGATCTCGGCCAGCTTGGGGTGAACGCCGAGCGGCTTGCCGAGTTTCATTTGCAGACCGGGATGACGCTTGACCGCCGCTGCCATTTCCGCTGGCAGATCCTCCAGTACATGGGCTCCGGCAAAGAGAAAATAGGGATAGAGCAGGATGCGCCGGGCGCCCTGGGCGACACAGCGGTCGATACCGTCCTGAATCGAGGGGGGATGCATCTCCCGGAACGATACCTCGATAATTTCATAACCGGTCTGTTCCTTGACCAGCGCGGCGATAGTGTTAAGGGCACGGTTGGCCTCGGCAATGCGGGAACCGTGTCCCATCAGCAGTATGGCGGTCTTCATAAATGTTGATCTCCTTTTGTCGTGGCGATTAATTCTGTCGCCGTTTTGTAGGGGCGAAAAATTTTTCGCCCCTACTCCGGGATCGCCCCTTCCTCCCGCCTTCCCGCCCGGCTTGAAAACCGGCAGTGGCCTTATGAGAGGTCAGTCCCCCGTCACAGCGGCGGGTCCGCGGGAGCCTTGCACTCCACTTTCCTGCGCCTGGAAACGGTTCAATTTTTATGAAAAACGGGCAAAATCAGTTTCACCGCGAAGGGCACAGAGAACACGAAGAGGGTCTTTAGGTATTTATTAGAATCTTTGTCTTCGTGACCTTCGTGCTCTTCGTGGTGGATGCTCCTGATTATCCTGTTTTATATTTTGTCGCCTTTCAAATCACCGGCAAAAAGTTTCCCCGCGCCGCGCGAGGCGCAGAATTCGCCGCACATGGTGCAGGTGTCTTCAGCTTCCGGCGTGCGGCTGGCGCGAATCGCCCTGGCATCGTCGGGAAAGAGCGCCAGTTCAAACTGTTTTTCCCAGTTGAGATCGCGACGCGCCTTGCTCATCTCCTTGTCGCGCTCGCGCCCTTTTTCCGGATATTTGTTCATGTCGCCGATGTAGGCGGCGATCTTCGCGGTCTTGACGCCGTCGATGACATCCTGCTCGTTCGGCAACGCCAGATGCTCGGCCGGAGTGATATAGCAGATCAGGTCGGCGCCGTAGCGACTCGACTGCGCCGAACCGATGGCGGCGGTGATATGATCGTAGCCGGGGGCGACATCGCAGGGGATCGGCCCGAGCATGTAGTACGGCGCGCCGCCGCTCATCCGTTTTTGGAGCTGGATATTTCCTTCGATCTCATCGAGGGGCACATGCCCCGGCCCTTCGACCAGCATCTGACACCCCATCTCGCGTCCGAGTTCGGCCAGCTCGCAGTTGATCAGCAACTCCTGAATCTGTGCCCGGTCGGACGAATCGTGAATCGCCCCGGCGCGCAGACCATTGCCGAGGGACAGGACAGTATCGTATTTTTTCAGGATGTCGACCACCCGGTCGAATTTTTCGTAAAGTGGGTTTTCCCGGTTGTTGGCGATCATCCAGGCGACCATCGACACGCCCCCTTTGGAGACCAGCCCGCCGTAGCGGTAGCCCTGCTTGCGCAGCCGCTCCAGGGTATAGAGGTTGATCCCGCAATGGACCGCCATAAACGCCATGCCGTCGGCGCATTGCTGCTCGATGATGTCGAAGAGCATCTCCTCGTCAAGCTTGTTCGGATCGCCGTACTTGCGCGCCGCCTCGCAGAAGGCCTGATAGAGCGGCACGTTGCCGACCGGCAGATCGACAGCGGCGATGACTTCGCGCCGCACCCGGTCGAGGTCGCCGCCGACCGAGAGCTCCATCAGCGTATCCGCCCCGGCAGCCTGTGCGGCCTTGGCTTTGCGCACTTCGGCGTCATAATCGACAATGTCGGAAGAGGTGCCGATCGACGCGTTGATCTTGGTGCTTAACCCCTTGCCGATGCCAACCGCCAGCGGCTTGCGGTTGTGGTTCCACGGAATGACGATCTTCCCTTCCGCGACCATCTGCCGCACAAATTCGGATTCGATATTCTCGCGCTCGGCGATCGTCGTCATCTGCGTCGTGGTCACGCCCTGCCGGGCCAGTTCAATCTGTGTTGCCAATGTACTGCCTCCTGAAATTCAGTTAAATTTTATTGCACCACGAAGCACACGAAGGGCACGAAGCAAGACCGATCCCCAGAGGCGTTATTGACGTTCTTGCTTCGTCTGGCTAAAGAATTTCTTCGTGGCCTTCGTGGTGAACAAGACGTTGATATTTTTCGCAAAACGCCACAAAATTCGCCGCCACGGTCGGATTGCTGCCGAAATGCAGATGAACGTACGAACCGAGGACGTTGTTGATGCGATAGCCTTCACTGCCGAGTGTCTCGCTGTCGCGGCGTTGCAGCTGATAGCAGCGCGCGACCTCATCCGGCAGCTTAAGTTCGGTGTAGTGGAACTCATGCCCACGTGCCACACTTCCCGTCGGGCCGAGCGGGGTGTCAGCGGTGAAGACAACTTCCCGATAACCGAGCGCCTTGCGCCGGTGCAGCAATCTGGCCTGGCCAGGGAAGATGCCGCACAAGTTATGCTCAGCAACGGCGGCGGCGAGGTAGATGAAACCGCCACATTCGGCATAGATCGGCAGGCCGATGTTTGCCGCACGACGGATCTCGTTGAGCAACGAAGTGTTCTTCGCCAACTGTTCCGCATACAGTTCCGGGTATCCTCCCCCGAGATAGAGTCCCGCGAGCTTTTCTGGCAGGTGCGCATCGCTGAGCGGTGAAAATTCCACCAGCTCGGCTCCCGCTGCCGCCAGCAATTCCAGATTTTCCGGATAGTAAAAACAGAAGGCGGCATCGCGGGGCACGCCGATGCGAACCTGCGCCTCCCCCTTTGCCAAAGGGGGATTGAGGGGGATTACTCCGTTTGCGGCGAATCCCCCCTGCCCCCCCTTTTTAAAGGGGGGTAAGTGCAAGGCATCCACATCAACGTGCGCCTCCACCCAATCCGCCAGGCGTTCATAAAAATCTGCCCCGTTCCCGCCGTCCTCCGCCGTGATCAACCCCAGATGACGTTCCGCCATGGCAACATCGTCACAGCGGGGCAGACAGCCAAGAACCGCCGGCAAGTTCGCCGTTGACGCTACCGCCTCACGCAGCAGCTGCGCGTGTCTTGCGCTGCCGACGCGATTGAAAAGGATTCCGGCAAATGTCAGCCGCTCATCGAAGGTAACGAATCCCTTGACCAGCGCGGCGGCGCTCCGGGCCTGGGAGCGGGCATCAACGGTCAGCAGGATCGGGGCATTCAGCCACCTGGCGATCTCCGCCGTGCTGCCGGTGTCGCTGTCGCCGCTGGCTCCATCGTAGAGCCCCATCACCCCTTCAATGACCGCGATATTGGCCCCTTCGCACCCGCGCCGAAAGGTCTCGCGCACCTGCTGCTCGCCGCACATCCAGCCATCGAGATTGCGTGACGGGCGTCCGCAGAAGCGGGCATGATGCCCCGGATCGATGAAATCGGGGCCGACCTTGAACGGCGCCACGGTCAGCCCGCGCCGGTTGAGCGCCGCCAGCAGACCGAGGGTCACGGTCGTCTTGCCGCTGCCGCTGGCCGGCGCGGCGATCACCAGGGCGGGGATATTATCCATTGAGCAACTTCACCACGCTGATCCCGTCGGGATAGTAATCGATGATATTAAGGCACCCGTAGTCTTGTCCCAGCGAAAACAGCTTATCCAGTGGCGCGCCGAGAGCATCGAGCAGAATCACCCGGTTGACACCACCGTGGGCGACCACGACCAGCTCTTTGCCCTGGTGCCGCTCGATAATTTGCCGCAGCGCCGCACGCACCCGCAGTGCCATGGTGTGCAGACTTTCACCGCCGGGCGCGGGGTAATGGACGATGTCATCAAGCCGTGCCTGCCACTGTGCGGGGTATTCCGTCATCAACTGCTGCCACGGTTTCGCCTCCCACTCGCCGATATGTAATTCACGCAGTTGCAAAACGCTGACCGGCGCATGGCCGTGAAGCGCGGCAATCTGCCGGGCGGCATAGACGCAGCGACTGAGATCGCTGCTGTAGGTGGCAACGATATGTTCAGCTGCCAGCCGCGCCGCAAGTCGCTGTGACTGCTCACGACCGAGGTCGGTCAGTGCGACGTCGTTATGCCCGTTATAGCGTTTCTCCTGATGTCCCTCGACCTGACCGTGACGGGCGAGATAGATGCGGGTTCTAATTGCTGTCATCAGTACAGCGCCAACAGTGCGATCAGGGCAAAGACTTCGGTGATCTCGGTTGCCGCGCCAAGCACATCCCCGGTGACCCCGCCAAGTCGGCGCTGAAAGTAGGCCATCAGCACCCAGGCGCAGCCGGCCACCAGGAAACAGAATACCACCCCTTTGGCACCACACAGAATCAGCGCGGCAAGCACCAGCGTGCCGCTGGCAATGAGCAGCTCGCGTTCGCCGACGTTGTCGACAAATGCCCCGCCGGTGCCCCCCTCGGAGCGAATGTAGGGGCAATTGACCGCCATCACCACCTGCATCCAGCGCCCGGCGGCAGGCATCAGCAACAGCGCCGCAGCTTTTATTTCCAGCGGCAGGTTAAAGAGGGACAGGTACTTGAGCAGCAAGACCATGACCAGACCAACCGCGCCGATCGCGCCAACCCGACTGTCCTTCATGATCCGCAGGATGCCGGCCCGATCGCGTCCCCCCGCCAGGCCATCGATCAGATCGGCAATGCCGTCGAGGTGCAGCGCTCCGGTGATGATAATCAGGCCAAGGAGTAACAGACAGTCGAGAACCGGACGCGGGATCAATCCGCCGAGGACCCAATCGATCACCACCAGCATCAGACCGAGGACCAGACCGACTGCCGGGAAAAACGCCATGCTGCGCGCCAGTTCGTCCGCCTTGAACTCCGCATCGCCGCGCTTGCGCAACACCGGAAAGATGGTCAGGAACGCCCCGGCCAAACGAAAATCGTTCCAATCCCTCTTGCTCACTGGTGGCCGCCCTTGGTCACGCCGGCTTGATCAAACGTTTTGATGCCACGATAAGCGCTCAACGACGCCTCGATAAGCCCCATCGCCAGGGCGGCTCCAGTCCCTTCACCGAGACGCATCTCCAGATCAAGCATCGGCTTCTGTTTAATCCGTTCGAGGGCATGGCTGTGACCGATTTCGACCGATTTATGCGCCGCAAAGATGTAATCGCGCACATGGATATGCAGTTCCGAAGCGATCAAGGCACCGGCGGAGGAGATAAAACCATCGACGACGACCGGAATGCCGACGGCGGCGCAGCCGATCACCAGCCCGGCAATCCCGCCGATTTCGAAGCCACCTACCTTGGCCAGCACATCGACCGGATCATTTGCATCGGGCTGATTGAGCGCAAGCCCTTTCTCGATCACCGCGATTTTGTGTTCCAGCATCTCGTCGTTGATTCCGGTGCCGCGATGGGTCACCTTGCCTGCGGGCAGTCCGGTGATGGCGGCCACAATCGCCGCCGAGGGGGTGGTGTTGCCGATCCCCATATCCCCGGTACCGACCAGCGTCACCCCGGCCTCCTTGCAGAAGACCGCCAGTTCAATCCCGGTTTCAAGGCACTGGATCGCCTGCGGGCGGGTCATCGCCGGGCCCCTGGTAAAGTTGGCGGTGCCAGGGGCGACTTTTTTGATCATCAAGCCGCTGAGGGGCTTGAACTCGTGGTCAACCCCCATGTCGACCGCAATGACTTCGGCACCGACCTGGCGGGCCAACGCATTGATCCCCGCCCCGCCGTCAATAAAAGTGTAAACCATCTGCGGGGTTACTTCTTTAGGGAAGGCACTGATCCCTTCTTCAACCACCCCGTGATCCCCGGCGAAAGTGAAAATGACCTTTTTTTCAACCGTATCCTGGCCGGTGATCGCAACGTAACGGCGCGCGAACTCTTCCAGCCGTCCGAGTGACCCTTTTGGCTTACATTGACAATTGATTTGTGCCTGAATTTCGGCCAGTTTTACCGCCGAGACGCCTTTGATCTTGTCCAGCGCGGTATGCAGAGTCATTTGTTGCATAGACCACCTCGTGCAAAAATGCGGTTGCCCGCAGTGAGTTTATTACTTCAGGCGCAGCGGCAAACCCGCCACCACCAGCCAGGCTTCATCGGCCAGCATGCCGAGTTGTTGATTGACCTCACCGGCCAGATCACGAAAGATCCGTGCCAGGCGATTGTCCGGGACGATCCCCGAACCGACTTCGTTGGTGACCAGCAAAACCGGGACATCGAGTGGCTTCAGCAACGTCAGCCCCTGTGTCACTTCGTGGCGCACGCGGTCAACATCTTCTTCGTAGCGAAAAAAGAGATTACTCAGCCACAGGGTGATGCAATCGACCAGCACCGCGCCCTGTTTGTCGACCACCGGCAAGAGCTGCTCCGGCCACCGATATGGTTCTTCGAGCGTTTCCCAGCGCGCCCCGCGCGCGTTCTGGTGCAGCCGCACCCGTTCACGCATTTCGTCGTCGTGAGTCGCGGCGGTCGCCACGTAGAGCAGCTTTCCCGCGCACTTTTCCGCCTGCATCTGTGCGAAGTGGCTCTTCCCTGAACGCGTCCCGCCGGTGATCAGGATCAGTTTACCCATCTTCAATAATCGATTCCCCGCCGTGCCGGGATCCCGGCAGCGTACGGATGTTTAAGTTCTTCCATCTGCGTCA
>JARGFI010000010.1:0-8709 GCA_029210745.1 Desulfuromonadales bacterium | reverse complement strand
TACCCATCTTCAATAATCGATTCCCCGCCGTGCCGGGATCCCGGCAGCGTACGGATGTTTAAGTTCTTCCATCTGCGTCACCAGCTCGGCGCGGTTGATCAGGGCGGCAGGGGCATGTCGTCCGGTAAACACGACTTCAAGCTGATCCGGGCGACCGTCGAGAAAAGACAGGACTTCATCCAGATCAAGATAGGTACGATGCAGCGCATTGTTGATCTCGTCGATCACCAGCAGGTCAAACGATTCTGTGGCGATCCGCGTAACAGCGGCACGAAAGGCCGTTTCGATATTGACGCGTACCTCGTCTGGCGGCACTTTGCGACCGATGATGCCGACGCCGGCGGTAATGATTTCCAGCCCCGCCGTCCCCTCCAGAAAGATCACCTCGCCGCTCGGCGGCGCGACCGGTTTCAGCAGTCGCACCCACAGCACCCGCAGCCCCTGTCCCAGGGCGCGCACAATCAGCCCGACTGAAGCGGTCGTTTTACCCTTTCCGTTTCCGCTATAGATCTGGAGGAGGCCCTTCTGCATCGCATCTCCTGGGGGCTTTCAGCCATTAAAAAACCCCGGACTTCAGAGGGAAGTTCGGGGGTGATGACGTGGCCGTCAGCGACCCGAAACTCTCCCGCGAAAGATTCGTATCTGGCGTCCGGGCAGGTCTCCTGGCTCGTGGGTCATCTGCACCATCGCGCCTTCCCATCCGTAGTCGGACAGTGGCTGGTTGCGACGGGCATCACCACACACAGTTGCGGGGCAGCGAGGGAGTCACACCCTCTTCCCTATTCTCCTTGCCGTTCGATGGGCAAAGCACCTGGACGTTCAATTGTTCTTTGCTTTTAGCAGAAAGGAGCAAAGCAAGTCAATCGAATAGCAGTGTTCCGGGTGGGACGCGATGATTATCCCGGTTTATGAACATAGCCGGAGAGGGTTAACGTTAATAACATCTCAAAAGAGCTTGATTTGTCAGCCACTTGCTGCTAATTTTAGCAGTTATTCACCTTGATGATAACCGGCCTGCGGCTTGCTGCAAATACTTCCGATTGAATAAAAACCGATGAAAACCCGTTTTTCTGCCAGCGTTTTTCCTCATTTTGATTTCCGCGCCATGCGCCGTCCGTTGCTCCTCAGTATCCTGGTCGGGTTCGTCTCGGGTTTGGGGGCCGTGGCTTTTTACTATTGTGCCAATGCTGTCGACGCTTTTTTCCTGAAAGGGATGGGCGGGTTTCACCCGCCTGAAGAAGGGGCACCAATCAGCCATTTCGGCGCAGGAATAATTAATTCGCTGCACATGGAACACAGCTGGTTCCTCTTTCTGGTTCCGGTCATCGGCGGGCTCGTCTCCGGTTTTCTGGTCTACAAGTTTGCTCCCGAAGCAGAAGGGCACGGCACCGATGCCGCTATCGATGCCTTTCATAACAAGGGGGGCTATATTCGCGGTCGCGTCCCGTTTATCAAGGCGTTTGCATCGATTGCAACGATCGGCACCGGCGGTTCCGCTGGACGCGAGGGGCCGATTGCACATATCGGCGCAAGTTTCGGTTCTTTTCTCAGCAGTAAATTGAAATTGACTGCGGCGGAACGCCGCATTCTGCTCCTCGCCGGGATGGCGGGTGGTATCGGGGCCACCTTTCGCGCCCCCCTGGGCGGCGCCCTCTTTGCCGTCGAAGTCCTCTATCGCAAGTCGGAGTTTGAACATGAGGGGCTGATCCCCTGTATCATCTCCTCGATTGTCGCCTACTCCCTCTTCGGCGCTGTCACCGGCTGGCAGCCGTTGCTGGCCACGCCGCGCTTCAGCTTCGATCATCCTCCGGAACTCCTGCTCTTTCTGGCCCTCGGCGTCCTTTGTGCGCTCTTCGGAAAAGTTTACGTCAAGTTTTTCTACGGAATGCGCGATCTTTTCAAACGTGTCCCGCTTGACCCGTGCTACCGACCGGCCCTCGGTGGCCTGCTCCTTGGCCTCCTCGCCCTCTTTATCCCCCAGGTTCTCGGCTCCGGCTATGGCATGGTGCAGGCGGCACTTTACGGCAAAGTTGCCATCTGGATCATGATCGTCGTCGCCGTGGCGAAGGTCCTCGCCACCAGCCTGACGATTTCTTCCGGCGGTTCCGGCGGCGTTTTCGCCCCCAGTCTGGTGATCGGCGCGATGCTCGGCGGCGCGTTCGGCGCCAGTGCCGATCTGTTCTTCCCGGTTCTGGTCGTTGATCCCCGTGCCTACGTCCTGATCGGTATGGCCGGGTTCTTCTCCGGCGTCTCCAAAACGCCGATTGCCACCCTGATCATGGTCAGCGAACTGACCGGTAACTATGGCCTGCTGGCTCCACTGATGCTGGTCTGCGTCATCGCCATGATCATTTTTCCGAAGAACTCGATTTACGCCAAGCAGGTTGACAGTCGTCTCGACTCCCCCGCCCACCTCGGTGATTTCGTTATCGATGTTCTCGAAGGCATCCGTATCCGTGATCTGGCAGAACATGGCCGAAAACCGACCTTTATTCCAGAACACCTGCCGCTGCCCGAGGTTATGAAGCGCATCGCTCAGGCTGACGGTGCCTACTATCCGACGATCAACGCGGAGAATCAGATGACCGGCATCTTTTCAATCAACGATATCCGGCGCATTCTTCACGAAGATATTCCCCCCGGGCTGATTCTCGCCCGTGATATTGCCACCGCACAAATCGTTTCCTGCACCCCGAATGAAACGCTCAGCGAGGCCCTGCGCAAGTTTACCAGTCGTGGCCTCGAAGAGATCCCGGTCGTCGCCGATGATGACGCGCAAAAAGTCCTCTTCATGCTCTCCCGTCGGGTTCTGCTGGCGCAGTATGCGACCAAACTGGAACAGACCAAGGAAGCTTACGTAGTCGATTAAACAGGGTGGCGTCGCAAAAAGTCCACCCTGCTGCGTTACGCCGGTTTTTCAGGACCTCGACCTGTCTGATACAGGCTGTCGCCCCTGGAAAACCCTTCATCCTCCCCCGCCTGTATGCCTGTCCCGCCTCCAAAATTCAGCTATCAGTAAATCGGTGTAAAAAATCGTTCTATATATGTTTGATGCGTACGTAAAAGAAAAATATGGTGAAACCAATATAATTGACGACATGGTACGGTCAATCGCCACCACACCCCGTCAATCGGTACCCGAAATTCCCACAGGTGTAAATGGAGGCAAAGGATGAGACAAATCAATCGGGCCGCTGTTCTCGGCTCAGGCGTCATGGGCGCAACTATCGCCGCTCATCTGGCCAATGCCGGGCTTGACGTGCTGTTACTCGACATCGTTCCGCGTGAATTGACCGCAACGGAAGAGGGGGCAGGACTGACGTAGGAGAGTCCGCAGGTTCGCAACCGGATTGCTGCCCACGGGCTGGATGCGGTTATACAGATGCAACCGGCGGCATTTCAGTTGCAAGAGTATGCTCGCCAGATAACGGTTGGAAATTTTGCGGACGATGCGGCGAAGTTGCGCGATTGTGATTGGGGTATTGAGGTCGTCATTGAGAATATGGCGATCAAAAAGAAACTTTTCAGCTCACCACCGACTGTTCGCACCCCGTACCGATTCAGAGTGCGCTGTCGGTTCGTATGCGCAGGAAGACCGGGAACTTTGGTAAGCCTGAAGCGTAGCGGCCATAATATTTGAAGGTGACCAGGCTGCCGACCGGCGGCGGATTGTTGCGTTGCTTGTCACTGAACCCGGTGCCGATTCTGAAAGCAGTGCCGTTCTTTTCTTCCACCAGCAGCGCCCCCAGACGACCGGCGTTGCGCCCCTGACCGGGAAGGTGTGCGACAACCTTCGCTTCGGCATCCAGACAGGTTTTAACTTTGAGGATTTCGGCGCTGCGCCCGCCACGGTAAAGGCTGTCGGGCCGCCGCACGATAAGACCTTCCCCGCCGATTTTTTCCACCCGTTGCAGCTCCATCTGTACCTGTGCCCGATCACGCACCGGAAGCTGTTTTATCACAAAGGCATAGTCCGTGGGATGCTCTGCCAACCAGGAGCGTGCTTGTTCAATCCGCTGGCTAAAGCCGCCCGCAGCGTCCGGAAGATCGAAAATTCCCAGTTTCAGCCCCAGCCAGCCCCCATGCGCTTGCTGGCGGCTGATAATCGAAACCGTCTGCTCAAAGGTCCCCCTCCCGCCCCAGAGTTCGCCCTCAAGGGCAAAGGGGGGCAGGTTGCGGGTAAATTCTGCGGGCGGAAAAAATTTTCTGCTGTTTTTCGACCAAAGCTGACGACCGTCCCAGCGCGCCCGTACCCCATCGAGTTTTTCACTCATCAACCACCCCCGAAGATCACTGTCGCCAGGGTCGGTTTGGGGCAGCATCGGCTCGAAAGCCTGTGCCAGAGTGGCGCTCAACACTAACAGCAACAGACCGAACAGCGTTCGGCTCATAAATTTTTTCGGATTTGATGTTGTAGCCACGAGCATGGGTGTTTCCCCTCACTGGTTCGTTGATGTCCCTGTTTTCGGAATTTGACCCGAGTTCAGAACAGGATGCAAGTATTCTCGCAATCCTGGACAATCAACAGCGTGCCTGATTCTGACATTATTGCGAACCAATCACTCATCGATTTTGGTGATGGCTTGAGAATTCATCGCTGCTTTTCCAGAGAACCTTTTACCAGGGATAAATTCGAGTTTGCATTAGAAGCGGTTTTCAGAGCTTCAGACGTAATAAACATCACGGGTCATAACGTGTTTCTCAAGACTGTAGCAACAGGGGTTGCGGTTGTGCAAATGAACGATCATTCCTCGGCAATCGGCTTGCGCAGGTGCACCGGTACTGTCGGTTTGCGCAGGCGCATGTTGAGCAGTTCGACACCGATGGAGAAGGCCATGGAGAAGTAGATGTAGCCTTTGGGGATGTGGAAGCCGAGTCCGTCGGCGATGAGGGTGACGCCGATGAGGATGAGGAAACTTAAGGCGAGCATCTTGAAGGTCGGGTGGGTGTCGACAAACTCGCCGATACTTTTGGCGGCGACCATCATTACCAGCACTGCCGTGACGACGGCGGTGACCATCACCCAGAGATCGCGGGCGAGACCGACGGCGGTGATGACTGAATCGAGAGAGAAGATGATGTCGAGCAGGGCGATCTGCACCAGTGTAATGCCGAAACCGGCGGCGGTGGATGGCGGTGTGTGAGCGGTCGATCCTTCGAGGCTGCTGTGAATTTCATGGGTGCTTTTAAAGAGCAGAAACAGGCCGCCGCCGATCAGGATCAGGTCGCGACCGGAGACGTTATGCTCAACAACGGCGAACAACGGTGCGGTTAGCCCCATCACCCAGGTCAACGACAGTAACAACAGGATGCGGGTCAGCATCGCCAGGCCTAGGCCGATGAAACGGGCTTTTTGGCGTTGCGCTTCCGGCAGGCGGCCGACGAGGATGGAGATGAAGACGATGTTGTCGATGCCGAGGACAATTTCCAGGGCTGTCAGGGTCAGCAGGGCCAGTAATATTTCGGCGGTAAACAGTTCGGGCATGTTGACAGCTCCTTCGGAAAGTCGATCCGATATATTTACAAAAATGGTTAAATTGAACGAATCAGCATGGAGGACGCCATTCGTAAACAGCACGTCTTAATTGGCACCTGTCTTCAACGCACCCCTTCATGCCATCGGTCCTGGCAAAACAGCCGCCAGCACAGTGCCGTGCGCCTATGCAGCCTTTGAAACATTCCAGCTCTTTGCTGCGCGCCATGGTCTTTGCAAGCAGCATCGCCCAACTGTGGGCCATATTAAGGATGGCGTCAACAAGAGAACGATTAAACAAATCGAAAGCCGCAAACGCGTCTTCATGGAGCAGGTTACAGGGATAGAGAGTGCCAGCGGCAGAGACGTAAGGGCTTTCTATAAACCTGCAACAGGTGCCTGACTGCTCCCGCCCCTTGAACCACTCAATTGCGGCGAAACGTCCGTACTGATCATAAAGATCTTTAAACTTCTGATCCGTATGATAAAGCTCCAGAAGCTCGATATATTGTTCTGGCAGGGGAGGCAAAAGATTCTCTGTCGTCTGTGCTCTGCCATGCTGAACAAGGCTCCAGCCGACGACTGATGTGACCCCGGTTTGCGCAGCAAACTTCAGCAATTCCGGGACTTCATGCAGATTGTGCCGCATCTCGGTAAAACCGATAACCGTTCTATCTCCGTACCCGTGGTTGGCCAATTGAACGATACCTGAAACAGCTCGATCAAAACTCCCTTTTCCCCTCACCTGATCATGCGTGATTGGAGATCCTCCATCAAGGCTGACTTGAAAGTTGAGCTTTGAGGGATCCAGCGAAGCGAGCGATCTGAAAATTTGCCCGGTCAGCAACGTTGCATTTGTCTGCACCACAATCTTTTGCACGTTCATCATCTGGCAAGAGGACAAGATCTCCAGAAAGTCAGGATGTGTAAGCGGCTCCCCGCCAGTAAGGCAAATCTCCTTACCGCCGATATCGACAAACTCCGTGATCAGCCGCTTGACCTTGTCAGCAGGGGCATAGAGGCTCTCCCCTTGCACCCCCTCACACTCAAGCCAACAGTGCTCACACCGCAAGTTGCAGTTGGTCGTGATTGAAATTGTCAATCTTGTCGGGGGAGAAAGTCCTTTTTCTTCCAGAATCTTGACGATATCCATAATAGTTCCGAGGGTGATCCACACGCAGGCAATCAGAATATCCCACTCCTCACAATCTCTCTGCTTCTCTCTGATTATAGCCATTGTGTTCGGCATTACCGGGCAGACTGCGGCTAAATTTTCGATTAGAAAGAGTGGCGACCGGGATAAAATTTGGAGCAGATCCGAAATGACCGTTAGCCCAGCATTTCATCATTCGAATGAATAACCTTTCCGTGGAGCAAAGAGAAATACCGGATCCAGCTCGGAGCGTGGGACATGAATCCAGAAATGACAATCACCGCAATCAAGAACGGGATCGCGGCTTCTGGGTAGAGATGCATGGGGAGCAACAGGAGCAGCTTCATAAAAACGGCAGTGCCTCTGAGCTGAACAAACCAGTCCCAGCCAGAATAGGCCTCCATGACAACCAGTACAACGCCAGAGACTATCGCCAGAGCGAAATATACAGGCTCGGGAGTCTGTGCCATTGCCGCGCCAAACACGCCGGCAATACCGACTAAATGGAGAGCCCTGACAATTACTTTGGACAAGCGTCTGACGCTATTTTCAGGCAAAGACTTCAATATCGACATCACGTCTCTCCATAAGGGGAATTCTCTCTACCTGTGAATTCAGAAAATCTTGCAAAATCATTGTTTTCATATTTCATCAATATCAGAAACCATATGAACATTAATTGCTTCACCCGCTGAGATCTCTCCCCGGTCTGCCGGAAGCACGGCAATACCATTGGCACGCAGCATGGTACTCAAGATCCCGGTGTTCTGATCACCGGAGCTTGAAGCAATCAGTTCCTCCCCATTGTTTACCACCCGCACCCTGAGAAACTGAGTGCGCCCGGCTTTTTTAGAGATAGTCTCTTTCAGGATCGCTTGTACATACGGTTTGATCACTCTCTGGTAGCCCATCATCTTCAGCAGTGCCGGGCGGACAAGTTCCTCAAAAGTCACCATGCTTGACACCGGGTTGCCGGGCAAAGAGAATACCGGTTTTCCCTGGCTGAGCCCGAAAGCCGTTGGCCGACCGGGCTTGATATCAATCTTCCAAAACAGACGTTCGACTCCAACTTCCTGCAGCACTTCACAAACCAGATCGCGGTCCCCCGTCGAAACCCCGGCTGTGGTAATCAGGACATCAGCTTGGAGTCCTGTTGCCAGTTTCTCCTTCAGGCTCTCATGCTCATCCCGCGCAATCCCGAGGAGCAAGGGTACGCCACCGACTTCGCGAATAGCAGCGGCCAGAGAATAGGCGTTGCTGTTGACGATCTGTCCCGGGCCGAGCGGCTCGCCCGGCTCCACCAGCTCGTCGCCGGTCGAGAGGATTGCGACCTGAGGCCTGCGAATCACCGCAACCCGGCTATAACCGAAGGCGGCCAAGATATTGATTCCAGCCGGAGACAGAACACTGCGAGCTGCGAGGACAACTTCACCCTGGCCTAAAATGCACGGCAAATTTGTTCTAACACGGACATGATCTTGGCACCGAAGAATTTTTACTCATCCGCAGATAATCGAGAACCGACCGGACGTTCATAGAGAGCTGTCGCATCTTTTGTGCGACACTGGGGACTCCCTTGGACTTGATAAGTCCAACGGCAAAGCGTCTGAGCCGTGAGATATTCTCCGGCCCATAGCCGGTTCGTATCCGGCTGCGATCTTCATCAAAATTCCAGTCGATGATGTAGTGGCAGCTGTTTTCAATGCACCAGTGGTTGCGGTTGGTGCTGAGAACTTTGTCGGCGTTGGCTTCTTCTGGCGTGCAACTGGTCACACCGTAAGCAGTTTCGGTGGACACTTCCCCGGTTTTTTTAACAATGCTTTCGCGTTCGATGACGAAAGCCTGACCGACCCAGGGGAAGTCGAGATAGTCGTTGAGCTCGGTCGATGTCCAGATCTTGCGTGTTTCAATGCGACCGTGGCCGGCATCAACACTGATTGCGTCAGGCTCATTGCGTTGTTGGAAATAGAAGATGAGATCCGCGAGCAGACCGGGTTGATTCCCTTTGCGGTTCTTCCGCAGAATCTGTGGGTAGATTTCAGGACATAGAGGCCTGAGCAGCTACCCGGTTAGTGAAAAAATA
>JARGFI010000109.1 GCA_029210745.1 Desulfuromonadales bacterium | reverse complement strand
ATCCCAGTCGTTTGATCCGGTGGCTGTCTGAGAATCTTCGACAGGATCCGCGGGACTACCTGGAGGGGGTTGTTTCCATCAATGAACGCTACGCCGTCGCCAAACAACACTGGGAATATTACCTGAACTGGGGCGGTATGCCGGCGCTGACCCATGCCGACTATTCATTACCGTACAGTTTCCATTTGAATCATAACAATTTGATATAACTTTAAATAATAACTCTGGACATTTCCTCCGACATTTTCTATATTAGGCTTCCACGATTATCCCTCATAATATGGAGGCCTTATGAGCGACTGCAGAACTACCTATAGAAAAGTCAAAGAATTTGTCAAATGCCTTTATCCTGACGAGCTGAAGGGCAATCTTCACCGAAACATGAACACCCTGACGGCCATGATTACAGGCATAATTATCGGCAAAGAAACACAGTTGCCTCAAATTGCGACCAACGTGCCTGAGGAAATTAAACTGCCCAGCACCGAAAAGCGCTTCAAACGACTGATCATTAATGAGAGCGTAATTGAGCAAACCTACTTTCTACCGTTTATTCAAAGTGTGCTGATCAATCTCGGTCTCGAAGAAATGGTCTTGGCCATTGACGGCAGTCTTGTCGGCCGAGGTTGTATTTGTTTGATGATCAGTTTGATATACAAGCACCGCGCTTTACCGCTGGTCTTCAGCGTTGTTAAAGGTAAAAAGGGCCATCTGCCCGAACAGATGCATGTTGAGTTGGTCAACAAGCTGCGCCCGTTGATTCCCGAATCCACCCAACAGGTGATCTTTTTGGGCGATGGGGAGTTTGATGGCACCACCCTCCAGCAGACATTGGCCGGATTTGGATGGAAATATGTATCCAGAACTTCATCCAATATCACCATATACGCAGATGATGAGCCTTTTCAGATCGAAATGCTTGCCACCATGCTGCCTAAAGGCCATTGCAAGGGGTTGGAAAACTGCCAGATAACCCGCAAAAAATACGGACCTGTCACTGCGGTTGCCTGGTGGGGTGAGGACCAGAACGAGCCCATATTCTTAGTGACCAATTTTTTATCCGCGTCCAAGACGTGCACCTATTATTCGATGCGCTTTACGATTGAAACTTTTTTCAGTGATCAGAAAAGTCGGGGTTTCAACATCGATAAGAGTCATCTATCTTGTCCGCAGCGGCTAACCCGCCTGATGTATGCCAGTTGTCTGGCATATCTATGGATCATTTTTTTTTGGTATCTTGGCATTGGAGACCGGTTTGTACAAACACATACACCGAGCTGACCGGTGTGACCTGAGCCTGTTTCAGCTTGGCCTCAGGCTGTTAAACTATCTTGCTGTACGTGGGTTGCCGATACCATTGCCGAAATTACCAATTGCTGATAACTTACATTGCTCCAGTCGAAAAAAATGCTTGGATTAAGGAAATATAAATCATGAAAACGGTTACTTATGGAATGTGTACGGTAACAAATAGATTTTATAAATTTCGATGCACATAAGCTACCAATTGAAATACTCATATCGGTAGAATAATTCTAATCCTTTTCGGCTGTTACAGGTAACGCGTAAAGGCGTATAAAATAGTCGATGAACTTTAAGTTCATGCGCCTGTTTTCATTTCAGGCATCAAGAAAGGAGGTTGACAATGACGCAATTAAAATGGT
>JARGFI010000108.1 GCA_029210745.1 Desulfuromonadales bacterium | reverse complement strand
GTGGATTATTTTGTCCCGCTAGCCGGGATGGATAGGGTGTTTGCTTTGAATGGGACGGGCTCTAAGTTATAGTTCGCAAACAAGGACACTGGAGTTTTACTATGTTGATTGAACCGAGTGACGAAGATATCCGCCGCGAACGCAACAAGGCGCGTGAGCTGCGTAAAACCCGATGGTGGCAAAACCGGATCGCCGCTGGCCGTTGTCATTACTGCAACGCGCAGGTCGCCCCGAAGGAGCTGACCCTCGACCATGTGGTGCCGCTGATTCGCGGCGGGCGCAGCACCAGGGGAAACTGTGTGGCGGCGTGCAAGGCGTGCAATTCTAAAAAACAGAGTCTGCTGCCGCTGGAGTGGGCGGAGTACCTGGAGTCTTTCCGAGAATAAGGGCCGCAGCGAAAATCCAGAAGTACGAGGGCAGATTTTGGCTCGTTTGCAGCCGGTCATTCATTCTCGGACAGGCGCCTTGGCGCGGTCGGGGAAATAACGCCGTAATGCAGAGATCTTATCCGGCAAGAAACCTGTTTCTCTGCCGGTGCAGATATACCCCCTCGACGCACTCCGCCGAAAGGAGCAGCAAGACCGCCATCAACGCCCCGGAAATCGGCAGCGGCACAAGGGTCAGAAATCCCCACCAGCCGAGCATGTAGCCGGTTTTCAGCAGCGTCGAGCGCCCCAGCATGCCGGTGCGATGGACGCCGGCGAACCAGCCACGCAGCAGATTTGATCCCCCGTAGAGCAGTGGAAAAATCGCGCACAGGGCCAACGGCAAGGTCAGATAGTCGCGCAGCAGTGGAGCAACTCCCATCAACGAACCGAAGATCAGCGGGTTCAATGGATAAGCGATCACCAGCACGGTCACCCCCATCCCGATCCCCACGCGGACAAAAAACCGGGTCAACGCGGTAAAATCTTCAACGCTGTGTACCAACGTCAAATACGCCTGTTGCAAGTTGCGCATCGGTCCCGCGAGCAGAAACAGGAAGCCGCGCACGATGCCGAAGGCGGCCAGTGCCAGGGTGCCGTCGGGCATCCGGCTGATGATTGCGTTGATCAGCAGCGGGATAGTCTGTTGCAGGCACGAGGAGTAGGCCAGCGGCAAGCCGTAACGAATAATCTCCCCGGTGGTTCGTCCTTTGCCTTGCTCTGCGGGAAGCCTGACCCGCCAGGCAAAGACGCCGATCAGCAGCGATTCCGTTGCGACACACATCAATAATCCGAACGCCCCGATCTGCCCGCCGGAAAACCAGCGGGCGCCAAGCAGCAAAAATCCAAACAGCGCGCCGATGCGTACCCCGGTGGCCAGCGATACCAGCGGCGTGCGCCGCGCGCGGATCACCAATCCTTGGGCCAATCCACGAAAACCGGTGAAAAAAGGGAGGAAAACCAGCAGGGCGAGGACGCTTTGCGCTTCACTCATGACCGCGCTATTCACCCCGAGCAGGTCGCGCAGCAGCCAGACGCCCAGCGGCGTAAAAGCAACCAGCGCCAGCATGATCGAGATATAGGTGGCCACCAGCACGATGAAGATCACCATGCTCCGCAACGACTGGCGGTCGCGGACCATAGCGATTGTGATCGTATGGTTCTGATAGGAGGGAGAAGCGAGAAAGAGGTGAACAACCATCGCCACCGAAAACCCGGCCAGCGCGGTGATAAAATCGTCCTGCCGCGCCAGAATGGCGTTGATAATCGAATGCGAGACGCTCATCAGCTGGACGTTGAGAACCAGCGGAAAGAAGAACAGGGCGATCTCTTTTTGGGCCAGACGAGGGGAGGTCATGGTAGGGTTGTTTACAAGGGATGCGCGCGGCTGTCAATGGTTAAACAGGATAAATTCGTCCCAACCCACAACCCCCGCTACCTTTGCCGATTTCATCTTTTTTCTGGTCAAACAGCCACAGATCGCG
>JARGFI010000107.1 GCA_029210745.1 Desulfuromonadales bacterium | reverse complement strand
CGGCGAGGGCATCACCGCGCAGGTTGGAGAACCAGGTATTGCGGATAGTACGAAAAGCGTGAATCATGGGATAAATAGGGCTTCCTGAATATTGCCCAAACCATTGAAATTACTTGATTTTATCCGTGTTTTTGCGTTAAAATGTGCAAGCAAATCAGACAGTTACCTCTCAAACCCTTGCACGTAACGGTGGCAAAATGTATCGAAAAACACCTGACAGTCAACTCGTTTTCGAGGATTTTTACCTCCCGTTCGGCGGCAAGCTCAGCGGGAACAATCGCTGGGTTCGCCTGGCCGGTATCATCCCCTGGGATCTGGCCGAATCGTTTTACTCGGAGCAGTTCTCCCAGAATCCCCATGGGCCGTCAGCAAAACCCGCACGGTTGGCGCTTGGTGCCTTGATCATCAAGGAACGCCTTGGCGTCAGTGATGAGGAAGCCGTCGAGCAGATCCGTGAGAATCCCTACCTGCAATACTTTCTGGGGTTTCACGAGTTTCGCGATCAAGCGCCCTTCGATCCGTCGATGTATGTTCACTTTCGCAAGCGCTTCAGCCTGGAACAGCTCGGCCAGATCAATGAAGCGATTGTCAAAGCCGAACAGCCCCCCACGCAGGAGGAGTCTTCCGGGTATGACGATGATGACGACAACAGCGACACGCCATCTGGCGACAATCGGGGTAAACTGCTGATTGATGCCACCTGCGCTCCGGCGGATATCCGTTATCCGACCGACATCAGTCTGGTCAACGAGGCGCGGGAAAAGAGCGAGCAGATCATCGACATTCTGTTCGAGCCGCTCAAGGGCTCATATCTAAAGCCACGAACGTACCGGAAGAAAGCCCGGCGCCAGTATCTTTCTTACGCAAAAACCCGCAAGCATTCGGCACGTCAGAGGCGCAAGGGATTGGGGCAGCAACTGCGTTTTCTGGGGCGCAATCTCAAAACCATTGGCCGGTTAGCCACGCAGACGCCATTGACGTGCCTCGATCGCCGTCAGTACCGCAATCTGCTGGTTATCCAGGAACTTTATCGCCAGCAGCAGTGGATGTTTGAGAACCGCTGTCATCGTATCAGTGGCCGGATTGTCAGTATCAGCCAACCCCACATCCGGCCCATGGTTCGCGGCAAGGCTTCCGCTCCGGTGGAGTTTGGTGCCAAGCTCTCAGCCAGCGTGGTCGACGGTGCCGTATTTCTCGACCGACTGGACTGGGCCCCCTATAATGAGTCAGGCGATCTGGTCTCACAAGTCGAAGCCTACAAGCAGCGCTTCGGCTGTTATCCGGAATCGGTGCATTGCGACAACATCTACCGGACCCGCGACAACCGCCAGTTTTGCAAGAAACACAACATCCGGATGTCCGGACCGGCCCTGGGGCGCCCGCCGAAACAAACGGCAGAGAACACGCAGGAGCTGCAGGATAGAAAGCAACAACGGCGGCAGGACGAAATCGATCGGATTCCCATCGAAGGGAAGTTCGGTCAGGGCAAGCGCCGCTTCGGTCTGGATCTGATCATGAGCAAATTGCCGGAGACCAGTGAAACCACCATCGCCATGACCTTCATCATCATGAACCTGGAGAGGTGGCTCAAAAAGCTATTTTTTGCGCTCTTTTCCTGCGGCTGGTCTGCCCCAAAACAGCTTCTGAACGGTCTCCGGGGCGATATTCCACTGAGACGTCATCTATTGCTGTTCAATGAACCGTCACGACCGTTACGGGTCTTATGTCAAAGAGCTTAAGCCGTGATGATAACGGCACGAAAATGAATGTTCAGGAAACCCTAAGTATTGTGTCGAAACTTATGAAGAGAAGCTGATCTCCCTGCCACCGGGGAACATACTTTTTTTATGAAGCCCTCTCTGTCTCTGGGAAGGGTTTTTTTATTTAAAGTGGAGAATAATCCTCCATGAGCTGTGCAATATTCTACAAATACCCCTGAATTTTCTCTCGCAAAATTGCCTGTGTTTTTTGTAACTTTAGCAATTTCAGCAAGTTGAGCTGTTTGCCTATGCTTGGCACGAATGTTGGATTATAAGGCCCGCACTATGTCTTTGGCCTGTGAAGAGAATTCTAACCTTATCGTGAGATGATCAATGCGAAATAATCAAAAACTGTTGCTGGGTCTGGCTGTACTTTCAACGCTTATCGTGTCCCTTTTAATGAGGTTCTC
>JARGFI010000106.1 GCA_029210745.1 Desulfuromonadales bacterium | reverse complement strand
TTAGACCCTGCCGTTGCCAGCAACGCCCTTGCGATTCGGATTGTCTTCCCCCTGATCGGGGTGACACCCGTATCTTGCAACGGGCCGGGTTTGCCAGCTCGGCTGGGCAAACCCTAAAAAAGCACCGCCCTTCGGCGGTGCTTTTTTAGGAGATTGATTCATTCAGATACGCCGCCGAAACATCAGGATGATCGCAAGCACGATAAAGCTCAGATTCGCGATCCAGACCGTGAGAAATGGAGGTACTTTACCGGTTGTCCCCAGTGCGGCAGCGGTTGCGTCGACAACGATATAGGTTACGGCCACGGCCACACTGATCGCGATACCGATCCCCATGCCCGAATTGCGCCCACGCTTCAATGCGAAGGGGATGCCGAGCAGGACCATGACGAACGACGCAAACGGGGTCGCAAGGTGCTGATACATGGCCACCCGGTGGCGACCGGGGGCAAATCCTTCCGCCTGCAACCTGGCAACGAATTCACGAAGTTGCTGGTAGGTCATCTCCTCCGGTTTAGGCTCAACATTTTTAAGATCGGTGACCGATTTGCCCAGATCGAAGGTGAGTTTGTCCACTTCGTCAAAGTGAGAGATGTTTTTGCCATTATTCTCGTACCGATAGATTGTGCACTCTTGCAACAACCAGGTTTGCTCTGCAGCGAGATAATTTGCGGACTTTGCATCAATGCGCCGAATCAGGCGGGAATTGTCGTCGAATTGAAAAACCCTGACACTTTGTAACAGCTGCTCTTGCGCGTTGAAAAACCTGGCGTTGATGTAATTGTTTTCCCGTTTAAACCAGATTTTACCGCGCAGGGTAAAGAGCTCTGCCTTTCCTTTAACCTCCGCACGCAGAATATGATTCGCACTGCGCGTGGCCCACGGAACGACAAACTCGTTACTCAGCAAAACCGCTCCCGAGATCAGCATCCCGGCGAGACACAGGGGGAGGACAATCCGCCAGATGCCGACCCCTCCGGCCATCATGGCGGTTAATTCGGCCGTTCGGTTGAACCCGCCGATGGTTAAAAAAACCGCCAGGAGGGTTGCCAGTGGCATCATCTGCGTCAATGCTCCGGGGAACAGGGCCACAAGGTAGGAAAAGTAGAGATCTCCCGCCGCGTGATTTTCAACAAAATCGTCGACTTTGTCTAAAAAATCAACCAGCAGGTAAAGTGACGTGAATGTAGCCGTGGTCAACATCAGGTAACGAACGAAGGTTCGCAGTGTATAGCGAGTCAAAAGTTTCATGTCATTTTTCCCGGCGCCGCACAGTGGAGAGCAGGATGTCCATGCCGGTTAATATCCAGCTGAGCAGAAAAAAATGACGTTCATGACTCGCCTGTCGGAAAAGAGCGACTCCCAGGACAAGAAAAACAATATTCGGCAGCCACATGCAGAGGATGACGGGAAGGTGGTTTTGTTCGGCCAGTGTCCTGCCGGTTGTCAACAACATGAAATAGGCCAGGGCGATAACGAGGGCAAGGGTGAATCCGCCACCGCGTCCTGAACGACTTGACTGAATCCCCAAAGGAATGCCGATGAGTGAAAAGAGCAGCGGAGCAAAAGGGAGCGCCAAACGTTGATTGAATTCCGCCAGACTTGAACGTTGCTGTTCTTCATTCTGGTCGGTTCGCGATTTATCGAGCAACTGAGCAAGGGTGAGTTCCTTGTTTTTGTAGTGCGGCTCCTTTGCTCCGGACGCCGCGCCTGCCAAGGCCAGATCGATCCGATATTCGCCGAACTGAATCAGTTGATATGTTTCTTCGGCTGCTTCGCGCAGTCGTCGATGAATTGAACCATCCTGCAACTCAAGCTGGAGCGACATTTGTTCGTTGTTTGCGACAATACGTCCAGTCGATGCCAGCAGGAGGGGGGCGTTCCCCGTGTTACGTTCATCGGAAATAAAAATATCGTGGAGCTGCCCCTGCTCGTCGATGGCGTTCGCGTAGATAATCAGACCATCAAAATCATCGTTGAAGACAGCCGGTTGCAGCCCTGCGTCAACGTGCTGGTTGGCAATCGCATAGAGTTTTGCGCGGAAGGCCCGGTTTGCCAGAGGTTGGGCATAAAGGGTTGACCATGCAGTGAGCAATGAGGCGATCAGGCCCAGAGCAACGACCGGCCAGAGCATTCGTGAGAGGCCGACTCCGGAGGCCTTGAGAGCAATGATTTCACAATCAGACGAAAGTCGGGTGAAGCCGAGCAGGATGCCAAGCAGGAACGCGAGGGGAACGGTGATCGAAAAGAAGGTCGGCAGAAGGAAACTCAACAAGTTCAGGATGTCGCTCAATGCGACCCCTTTGGCGACGATCAGTTCGATTATTTTGACGATTCGACCGAGGAGTAAAACCAGCGTAAAAATCGCCAATCCCAGCAGTGCGGGCCACGCGACTTCAGCAGCGATATAACGATCAATTTTGCCTGGTAATTGCATGCCTGATTAATAATATATCGCTACTGGCTTGTAAACCTTTATTGATGGCGTCGCAAAAAGTCCGCCCTACGTCGTTACGCTGATTTTTCAGGACCTCGACCTACCTGATGTAGGCCTT
>JARGFI010000105.1 GCA_029210745.1 Desulfuromonadales bacterium | reverse complement strand
CAGCCACCACGGATCACAGTCTATATTTGACGTAAAAACAACCACATATCGTGAATCAATGCACCAAGCCGTCACGAATTCAGGTTTTTGCGAGTTTGTCATCCTTGGCCCAGCAAGGCAACCGGAAAGCGGGACAAAATATCGCGAACCGGTATCGTTCCCCCCGGTTCCAGAACTTCACCGGTAAAAACATTGATAAACGGGCTCTTTCGCGGCAGGGAAGCGGAATCGAGAAAGGTATCTTCCCATACCGCCCCGATGGGGGGGGTTTGCCGGCCCCCGGTCAGCAGCGCGCAGAACCTCGGCACGATCACGAGGGCAAGACTGTTATCCAGAACTCTCGCGAAACCGCAGAGATGCTCGCCGAACGTCCCCCCGAAGGCCAGAGACAGATAAGCGCCGGTCCGGAACAGATCGCCGGAACGTTTCCGGAACCGCAGAGATTGCCGGGTTACGTATAATTTAATCCGGCCGTCACAGGGAATCAACACACCAAGCCGTCACGGATTCAGGATAATGTCAAGCAAAGCTGGGCGTCGTGCGATTCAGCCGGGTTGCACACCACTTGACCGGGCTTCAGGCGCCCTCGTCCCAAAAAGTGCTGTTCTCATCCCACAACGGCTCGTCGAATGCCGGCGAAATCCGGTTTTCTTCGGCCTCCGGAGTGTCTTCGGCGACCGCCCACGGAGTGCCGATGGTCAACCGAACCAACTGGGCCACCGTATTCATCTCAAGGATATGCAAATCAACGAGACGAGAACGAACCTTGTAGTAACCATCGTAGACGGTAAGCAGATCCAGGAGAGACTGGTTGCCGGAAAGCATCCGTTTTGACATGGCCTCCGCGGCCGTGGAGATCGACTCCAGTTCCTGGTAACCGGCGGCAATACGCGCACGTGTCGCCGCCAGGGTCGAATAATTTGCCGACAGCGCCTGAACAACGCGACGGCGCTGATCATCCAGGCGATAGAGCAATTCCTGATAACGCGCTATGCGTTCCGCATGGGTTTTATAGTCTCTCCCGCCACTGAACAGTTCCCAGTTCAGCACCATCATCAAGCGCTTGTCCCTCTGCCCATCCGAACTGGGGTCACCGCCCGCGTGAAGAGACAAGGTGTCGGTGTACTCCGCATCGACCCGCGGCAGGTATCGACTTTTTGCCACCGATCGATCAATTTTCGCAGCCTCCAATTCAGCCGACAGCGCGGTAATTTCCGGATTTGATTCGATGGCTGTGTTAACCGCCATGCCGAACGATTCCGGCAGCAACGCCACCCCGACATCATCGAGCACCGGCAGACGAACCTTCCGGGGGACGAGGTTTGTCAAACGGACAAACTCAATCCCCGCGGCCGCATGAGCGGATTCCTGTTCCAGTCGCGCCGCCAGCGTTTCCTGGCGGCGCGCGCGGACCCGGGCCATATCGGAAATACTGGATGCCCCGGCGTCGGCTCGTTTTTCGATGTAGCTGAGCAACTCGGCAAGCTGGGCTTCGAAGTCACGGGTTATATCGGTCTGCAGGCGGCTCGACACCAGAGAGAGATAGATGTTGACCATCGAGATGTAGGCATCGCCGTCGCTTGCCCGATAATTCTCTTCCCGCGCCTGCTCCTTCACTTTACGGCGCCGCCAATCCAGAAAAACGGGCAGGTTGAACAAGGGCTGCCGAACGGTCAGCGAGGCATCCGTTCGCCGGTGCGTGTCGGAATCGGAAAGTTCTCCGGTGGTTTCATCAACCACGGCTGAAGGTTCGGAGGTTTCTTCGCCGGAGCTGAGATGCACCGACACGGAAGGCAGCAGGAGGGCCTTGGCCTGTCCGGTTTGCGCCTTTTCCTGCTCCGTGCGGGCCAGGGCCGCTAGACTTTCGCGATTGAAACTTCGCCCGACGCGGAGCGACTCCGTCAGGTCTGTCTCGCCAACCTTGCTGGCAAAATCCCCTTCCATTATCCGGTGGTCGGTCATGGTTTTTACAAATTGACCGTTAACATCCGCTAAAACCAAAATTTCAGACATACCGGTCAGTTCCGCCAGATTCTGCCGGCCCGGCACAATAAGACCATCGGCAATTTGTCGAAATCCACCAACCTTTTCCAATGGGAGAGAATCCGTGGAACCGCTGTCTGGTCGAGGGGAATTATCTTGCCCGGCAGACCCGGGCGGATCGGAATTTTCGGAGGACGTGGCTCCGGACGCGGCAATGCCGGCCTGTAACTCGGCAGCGCCAATCGTAATGGTCGGTGCAAAAACGAATTGCAGAATTAAAACGAGGACACAACAAGCCCCCCCCTGAACCTGTCAATCACAAACGGACTCCTTGCATTGGAAAATCAGCCCCGGTACCAGACCATGAATTTCAGTTTTCAACTGGAGGTAAAAATGGGATTTTGTGCGGATCAGACAGTGCTTTCACCGCTTACTGAAGCGGCAAATATCGCTTTCCCCCCGGAAAAAACTTCAAGACAATAAACAAGCGTTCTGCGGCGACCGCAAAAAACTACACGCAATGCCGACCTATAACCATGCTTCTATATCAACTTGCGCGCTATCTGTCAAGACAGTGCTCCGCATCGCTTACAAGACATTGCTCCGCATCGCTTACAGGATGGGAGAATGG
>JARGFI010000104.1 GCA_029210745.1 Desulfuromonadales bacterium | reverse complement strand
AAACCTTTTCCATTGGACATGTAAACGGTGGCGCTTCGGACAACGGAGGATTATAACGATGCAGACTCAGGACACTTGATTTCCTAAAAGCGCATTTAATGAGTTACTATTTCAAAATACGCCGTTATTTCATTGGGTTGAAAATTTTACACCGGTTGGAAATAAGATATTGCAATCGGAAAATGGGCATGACACCCTTAACATCATTATCTGACAGGATATATGAAAGAGAAGGGTGCCATGCCACAACAGATATTACCACTTATTCCACGCGGTGCAACCCAAATCAACGGACTGATCAGTGTCTGGCGTGACGAAGAAACCTGGACATACTTTTATGGCGCACATCCGATTTATTCTCACAGGAAAAGCGATCGGCGAATGTTTCGGTTGGTCACCTCCCAACTGATTGATTCCGGAGCCTGCCGTCAGGTCGATATACGAACAACTTTCGGTGTATCCAAAAGCAGTGTAATCCGGTCGTTGAATAAGCTTCGCAGCGGCGGTGCCGAAGGGTTTTTTGTGCAGCGTCGAGGACGGCGTGGCGGCAAAGTATTTACATCCGAGATGCTTGAGAAAGCACAGGGTTTACTGGAGCAAGGATACACAAGAAACGAAGCCGTTCAAGAGCTTGGTGTTAAACATGACACTTTTCGCAAGGCCATAAATGACGGTCGATTAACCGAATCACGGTCAAAAGAGCCAGTCCTTACCAAGTCGTCTCGCAACGTGGCAGATGTTGCGGCTGGCGATGGTATGGGGGTAGCCTGTACCCGGGTGGGCGAGCGCGTGCTGGCGTCGTTGGGCAAATTGGTCGGAGCGGCGGTGCGCTTTGACAGATGCCTGGATGTACCCAAAGCAGGCGTGCTGTGTGCCATACCGGCGCTGCTGGCAAACGGTCTGCTCAACGGGGCCAAGCAGATGCTCGGCCAAGTGAAAGGTTATTACACGACTTTTCATATTCTGTTACTCCTTGCCTTTATGGCTTTATGCAGGATCAAAACAACCGAGAAGTTACGGGGCCACGCTCCGGGCGAGTTTGGCAATTTGTTGGGACTGGACCGTGCCCCGGAGGTACGCTGTTTGCGCCAGAAGATGGATGAGCTGAGCGTGGAGCAGGGCTCAGAGCGATGGGCCGCGCATCTGAGCAAATACTGGATGGAACAGGAACCTGAATCGGTTGGCACGCTTTATGTTGACGGTCATGTGCGCGTTTATCATGGCCGGCAGACCCAATTGCCGCGCCGGTATGTGTCCCGGGAGCGGCTGTGTTTGAGGGGGATCACCGACTACTGGGTCAATGATGCTATTGGACGGCCCTTTTTTGTCATTGAAAAACAGATCGACCCGGGATTGTTGGCCACCTTGAGAAACGATATTGTTCCCCGGTTGCTTGAAGAGGTTCCTTATCAACCCAGCGAGCAGCAACTCAACGAGGAGCCCTGCTTGTGCCGATTTGTCCTTGTTTTTGATAGAGAGGGATACAGTCCCGCATTTTTTCAAGAAATGTGGAGCACCCATCGTATTGGCTGCCAGACGTATCATAAACATCCAGGCGAGCCATGGCCGGAGCAATGGTTCACCGATCATGAAGTGAGGATGCCAGGCGGCGAGGTGGTAAAGATGCGGCTTTGTGAAATGGGCAGCCTGGTCGGATCCGGGAATGATGCCAGCTGGATGCGCGAGGTTCGCAAGCTGACCGATTCTGGCCATCAGACCAGTCTGATCAGCACGGCTTTTGATTTGCCGCATACGCAACTGGCAGCGCGCATGTTCAGCAGGTGGTGTCAGGAAAACTTTTTCAATTACATGATGCAACATTTTGATATTGATGTTCTTTTAGATTACGGCGTCACTGAATTTCCTGATACCGAAAAAGTGATAAACCCGGCTTGGAGACAATTGAACCGTTCAGGCAACTCTCTGCAGAACAAGCTGCGATATCGCCGTGCCCGTTTTGCTGAAATGACAATGCACCCTGCAACCGAGGATAAAGCGAAAAAGTATCGTAGATGGCTGAAGAAGAAAGCTGACCTGTTGGAGGAGATCGAAAATATCGAGTATCAACTCGAAGAATTGAAAGTAAAAATGAAACAGACCGTCAAGCACATCAAATGGGGGGAACTTGATGAGAAGGATAGGTTTTTACGATTGCTTCCGGGGAGAAAACGTCTGATGGATACGATCCGCATGATTGCATATCGTGCGGAAACAGCTATGGTCGGATTGATCACTGGTTCGACGGTGGACTCGTCAGATGCTCGGCGTCTGCTCCAGGATCTATTCACTACCGAAGCCGATATCCTACCCAGTCCTGAAGCTGAGCAGTTGAATATTCGCGTACACAGTGCTTCCAGGCCGGCGGCTAATCGAGCCCTTGCACAGCTATTTGAGCATCTGAACAATGCCAAAGTAAAATATCCCGGAACAGAGATGCGATTGATCTTCGAAATCGGGGGATATACCGCCTCCAATTATGCTGAGGGTGTCAGATAATTTTCCCGGAGGTGCAGTGTCCTGACCATGCGAGTCAGATGGTCCAAATCCACTTCATGGGCATAGGTAAAATCCCCCTAAATCCCTTTAACAAAGGGGGACTTTTGCATGTGGCAACGTAGGATTAAAGAATATCCGTCAAATTTTCCAAGAGCCGGAGGGCTTGATGCTTTCGGTTTGCATGTTTCTATCGCGTGTTTGTCTTCA
>JARGFI010000103.1 GCA_029210745.1 Desulfuromonadales bacterium | reverse complement strand
TTTCAAGGTTGAACGTCTGGACCCCCGACAGGATCACTCGGGGATGACGACCCTTGGACGGGCAGGTAAATAGTTACGAATGACTAGCGGCAGTTGCCGCTCAAGCAGGGAGGATTGCGGGGATGGGTAAGGATCATTTCAAAATGGAAATCGCTTCCGTCTTCGCCGACTACCAGGAAGAGATTGTCGCCGCTTATCTTTTCGGTTCAACCGCCAAGGGGATAAACGGCCCTTCCAGTGATATCGATATTGCCGTGTTGCTCCGCAACCATGATAACAAGAGCGGGGCCACCCTGAGATTTCGTCTGTATGCGGATCTTTGTCGCAAATTGAAAAGAAACGATATCGACCTGGTGCTGCTGAGTCTTCGCGGCAATCTGATCCTGAACGATGAAATAGTCAGAAACGGGCAGGTTCTTTACGCGAGCGACGATGCTGCACGGGAAGATTTTGAGTTGAAATTACTGCATCGTTGCACCGACTTCAAAACACAGCGGCGTTACGCCATGGGGTGTTAGTTGTGGAAATCATCAGGCAGAAAATAGGGCGTATCAGGGAACACCTCTCGATCATCCATTCCATCAAGGCTGATTGCAGGGATAAGTTTTCCTCTGATCCCGTCTACAGGGGAGCCTTACTCCATTATCTCTTTCTGCTGTCGGATAGTTGTATCGTTCTGGCCGAGATGGTGATCAAGCACAAAGGTTTACGAATCCCTCAATCCTACGCAAGTCGCAAACAAGCCGCAACGGCACCTCCCGGCCGCATGCAAGGCCCGGCTTCAAGTCTGGAGCTGCACCTGGCTGGCAGTGCTGCACTATAGATAAATGTTGACACAAGCGAACATGAGTATTCTGCTTTTATCTCTTGTCGTGATTCTCGCGGCGATTTTTTCATTCAGGTATGCCTGGTGGCGACCGGCGGTCTCAAGCCGGGTACCAAGAATCCTGATGTATCATATGATCGCCCCCCATCGCCGTGGGGCACGCTTCAACGGACTGCGCGTCCCGCCGGCGCAGTTCGAGCGACAACTGGCGTGGCTGGCGCGCAACAACTGGACCAGCCTGACGGTGTCGGAGCTGCTCGCGGCCGGGGATGCGCCCCCGCAGAAGAGCGTGGTGCTGACGTTTGATGACGGTTTTGCCGATAATCTTGAACATGCCTTGCCGCTGCTGAAAAAATTCAACGTCAAAGCCACCCTTTATCTGGTTGTCGACCGCCATGAGCGGGACTGGTCGACAGCCAAAAAAGCCCATCACAACAGCGGCGAGTTGAAGAACGAGGCCAAGCTCGCTGACGATCAGGTGCGGCTGCTGCTTGCCAGCGGGCTGGTGGAGTTGGGGTCGCACACGCTGACCCACCCCAATTTTCTGAAATTGACCGAGGAAGAAAAGTTGTTTGAACTCAGCGAGTCGAAAAACCGGCTGGAGAAATTATTCGGCGTTGCGGTACAGAGTTTTGCCTATCCGTTTGGAATCTATACGCCGGAAGATGCCAAGCTGGTTGAACGCTGTGGTTACAGCAGCGCGGTCACCACCACCCCTGGTCTGAACCTGCCCGGCGCAGTCGACCGTTTTCAGTTGAAACGGGTTAAAATCAGTGGTAAAGACAATCTTTTGGCATTTATCATGCGGATGCGCGGAGGGCGGCGTGGCTGGAAGAAATGAATCCCTGAAGATCTGGTTACTGAGCGACGGTGCTCCCGGCCATCTCAGTCAGAGCCGTGGACTTGCCGAAGCAATCAGTCGGTTCCGCCCGGTTGAGATCAGGGAGATCACCTTGCAGGTGCGGCAGCGTCTGTTGAAGAGTCTGCTCCGTTACCTGCTTCCTTACAGCGCCGTGCTGGCCGGGCCGCTGTTGCACCGGGTCTACACGATAGAACTCCCCGACGAGTATCCCGATCTGATCATTTCTTCCGGGGGAAATACCCTCGGTGCCAATGCGCTGCTCGCTCAACTCTATGGCGTACCGAATCTTTACAGCGGGACATTAAAAAAATATCCCGCACAGTGTTATACCCGTATCTATACCGTTACCCCGCAGGGCTGTGCCAATAATGTTGTGCTGCCGTTACCACCGGTGCCGCTGTGGCTGACAGAAACAATGCCGGTCGTCGAAGCGGATGCCCCCTGGCTGATGCTGATTGGCGGGGATGGAGCTGGCTATCGTTTTACGGACGCTGACTGGGAGCAGCTGGCTGATGGGATCAACCAAAGCGGCGAGAATAACGGTATCCACTGGTTGTTGACCACCTCGCGGCGCACCGGGATTGAGGTTGAACAGTTGCTGCACAACAGGATTGCGCCTGATCTGCTCGATGAAGCCGTGTATTACGGGCAGACGCCGCGCCCGGTCGTGCGCGAATTTCTTGGCCGCTGCCAGGGGGTCATGGTGACGGAAGACAGTCTGACCATGATCGCCGAGGCGATCTATTCGGGTCGTCCGGTCATCACCCTCACCCCGCAGCAATCGAACCCCGACCAAAACGATGCGTTGGCGCTTGAAGGTTATGTCGCCTCGGGGCTGATCTGCCGACTCCCCCTGACCGTGTTAGACAAATTCACTTATGCGCAGCGGACGCAGGCCGAAATCCCCGATGTTGCACAGATGATTTGGGAAAGTTTGCGCGACGTGTTGCCGTCACCAGGAGCCGCTGATGAGAAGTCTTGATCTGCTGTTCTGGGGGCGCTACGGCAATTATGGCCCGGACTATCCCCGCAATCGGGTGGTTGAGTC
>JARGFI010000102.1 GCA_029210745.1 Desulfuromonadales bacterium | reverse complement strand
ATGGCACAGGCAATAGGATGAAATGGACCGAAGATCAGCTGCGGCTGGCACTTGCTCTTTATTGCCAAATCCCCTTTGGCAAAATGCATTCCCGCAACCCCGATATCATCAACCTGGCGCAGCTGATAGGGCGGACACCGTCGGCGGTTTCGATGAAGCTGGTCAATTTTGCGAGTCTCGACCCTGAAATTGTGAATTCGGGACGGGCTGGTTTGGGAAATGCTTCGGCACTCGATCGAAAAGTGTGGGGGGGATTTCAAGCGGCTTGGGAAGCCTCCCTTGCAAACGCAGCGCTACCGATTACACCAGCACTTGATACCGCGATCCCTCCGACCGGCGACACCACCCGTAAGGTTACGGTCGAAATCAGAACCAAGCAGTCGATCTTTAGACGGATGGTGCTGAGCAACTATGTCGAGAGATGTTGTATCTCGGGGCTGTCTGACGTAAGGCTGCTGGTTGCGAGCCATATTCTCCCCTGGGGCAACAGCAAAGAACATCGCCTCAACCCGCACAATGGCCTCTGCCTCTCTGTACTTCATGACAAAGCATTTGATCGAGGGTTGCTGACGATCAGACCGGATTTAACCGTCGCTGTTTCGTCGGAACTGAAAAAACTCAAAAAAGACCTGTTTGCGGTAAACACTCTGGTTGCGTTACATGGGGCCAGCATCCGCACCGCTGAAAAATTCAGACCGGATCGTGAGTTTTTGGAATGGCACAATCGGGAAGTATTTATTGCGTGATGGGATGTAACAGTTTACTCCTTTTCAACTTTTTTCACCAGCAGGAGATGTTCCTATCGGGAATAAGGGGTCGCGTCTCAACTTTTGACAATATCAGAAGTTGAGACGCGACCCCTCGTGCGACCCCCTAACGTCTGCTGCAGACACTGAAAAACGATATAGCGGTTTTCTGAGCGATAGCCATGCCAGCGAAGAGCGGCGAGTGACAAAGCATGGGCAGCATTGTAGGCCAGGTCGAAGCGACTCTCCAACGACAAGGCCTTCATACGGGAGTCTTTGAGCCGCGTGCGCCCTGAATGGAGAAGATCATCGAATTCTTTCTGATCACCCGGCTCCTGCTTTATTTGTCCGATATCAACCAGGTTCTTAAACTGTTGGGAGCTTGTAGAGTGTTCCCGGTCGAGAGGTCTTGGAGGGGTGGAGTCGGTGGTGGTTTCGTCAGGTACGTTGTTCTGTTCTTCGGACACGATACTCTTCTCACTCTTCCTCGAAGAGCTGGCCCACCGTACTCATCGGCATAAACATTCTGGTTCTGCCATTGTTGTCGCACAGGATCTCAAAGCCGAATTTTGTATAAAAATCCTGAGCCGCCTGGTTGAGACAATCGACAACCACTGCATAAGCTCTCATGTGAGTATGGACGCTCCAGAGATGCTCCAGTGCTTTAATCAGGGTGATCTTGCCCAGACCTTGCCCCTTGATTTCTGCATGCACAGCAAGTTGGGCGATCAGGAAGACCGGAATAGGGTAGTGCGGTAGTTTTTTGGCAAATGCTGCCGGGAGTGTTTGTCTTTCAATCTGGCTCGGAGCAATCGAATAAAAGCTGCAAATGGGGTATTTACCATCAGGCAAAGGAGAGGCAGCTGGTAGCACCATTGTTCTGCTGATTCCAGCCGTCATATGCTTTGCTGCTTTGGTTTTGATGAAATCGTTCAGCTCGTCCTCGCCGCTGTCGAATGCACTGCGGTCATGGAGCTTCTTGTCGAGCTCAACGAATTCCTTTGCCCAGCTCACTTGATGCCTTGCTTGCGGGTGAAGGTCAGGGCTTCGCGCAGGGCTTTATTTGGCTGTTTCGCGTTCTCGCAGGCGTGCATGAAGCGATCAAAGACATCGTCGCTTACCGTGATACTTTCATGTTGTGCAATAACTCTGGATGCATCTTCATCCATGAGGTGCACGACATATTCTGTGAGACTGCGCATTCCAAGCAGGGCAGAAGCTTTCTCTGCCTTTTGCTTGATTTCCAAATCAAGTTTCATGTCAAGACGTGCGGTCGCCATGTGAGTTCTCCTTTTTTCTTGTACGGATTGTTTCCGTACTCTTAGGTGAAACTATAGATGTCTTCCCGCGAGATGTCAAGTTGTACGGATTATTTCCGTACATGTGTGATAACAGGTTCTTTTCAGTCAGGTTCATTTTTTCTGCTCGGACTCAAACGGTCAATATCCTGTTCCAGCTCTTTCAGGCTCTCTTCATGCTGAAGCTGCTTCTGCGTTTCCCGGAATTTATCATATTCCAGAGCCGATTTTTCCAGCGCCATCTGATGGCTGATCTGGCCGGCATGGGTCAGTAGCTCCCGACCGTTGATCTGCAGGATTGCATCCAACCGCTGGATCCAGTCCCGCATGTACATGGGGATGCGCTGCTGCGCCATGGTTTCGGCAAAGGCCAGATATTGTTCGACCAGCAAGCCGAGGAGCTTTATTTCCGCTTCATTCAGATAATTCTTGGCGACGCTCACATCACTTTTGCGCACGGCCAGAACGCCCTGTTTGTCAAAATATATTCCTTGAGCCGCTGGGTGGCCCAGATGCGAAACTGGGTGCCCTGTTGCGATTTGACGCGGTAACCGACCGAGATAATGACGTCCAGATTGTAGTAATTCGGCGCTTTCTGCTGAAATTCGGAAATTCCGAATTTCTTCATGACCTCGCCTTCGACCAGTTCCCCTTCGGCGAAGATGTTTTTGATATGTTCGTTGATGGTGGATTTAGCTTTGCCGAACAGTTGCGACATATGCTCCTGCGTCAACCAGACGGTCTCGTCCTCCAGATGCACATCGATTCT
>JARGFI010000101.1 GCA_029210745.1 Desulfuromonadales bacterium | reverse complement strand
GAGAATGGCCCAGATTCTCGGCCCAGTACACCGAATTTATTACGCCTTGCCGAAGAAGGAACATGGGCAACTAACGCCAGGGCGGCAGTACCCCACACTTCGAAATCACTGTTTTCTACGGATCTATCCACCAAACAAAGGTGGATGTGACATAGATTGACATTATTGTGATGGAACATAGCTCCACAAGGAGGTATGCCCATGACTCTTAATCAGTTTCGCAACATGTTTCCCGATGAAGGTGCCTGTCGAAAATATCTGGAAAAGGTGATTTGGCCCTCGGGTCGGGTTTGTCCGCACTGTGGATGCCTTTCGTCCTGGCGGCTGCAAAGCAATTCGGCACGATCTGGTCTTTACGAGTGCAGCGCTTGTGCAGGGCAGTTCACGGTAACGACAAAGACGCCCTTGCACAGCACCAAACTGCCACTGCAAACCTGGCTGCTGGCGCTGTATTTCATTATTTACTCCAGCAAAGGGATCTCGTCGGTCATTTTGGCCAAGTGGCTCGGCGTCAATCAGAAGACCGCATGGAAGGTCGGTCATGCGATTCGAACCATGATGACTGTCCATGCGGACAGCATCGGGTTGTTGTCCGGCGTTGTTGAGCTGGACGAAAAGTATCTTGGCGGAAAACCGAGATTTCAACACGGGGTGAAGCATCCCAGGGGCAAAGGAACCAAGAAGACCTGTGTTCATGTGGCGGTCAGTCGGAAAGGGTCAGTTCGTGCCGGAGTGATCCCCGGCGACAGCTACGCGGTCCTTGCACCACACGTCAAGCGGTTCGTTTCACTTGATGCTCGGGTCATGACGGACCAGTTGCACGCCTACATGGCTCTCGGTAAAGAGTTTTCCGGCCATGAGAGCGTCAATCATGGCATCAAGGAATATGCTCGCGGAAAAGCTCATGTCAACACGGCAGAATCCTTCAATGCGATTCAGGAACGAGCGAAGCAAGGCGTCTTTCATTATGTCAGTCGCCAGCACATACCGCGCTATGAATCGCCCCGGGTTTTCCGGAGACAGTTTTCGTTTGAGTCAAGCTGCCTCGTTTGACTCCTCTAGCCGATAATATTCCATCTCGCGCTCTGCTGGGGGAATATTTCCGATCGGTTCCAGCAACCGGCGATTATTGAACCAATCCACCCATTCCAGCGTCGCATACTCAACCGACTCTCGACCCTTCCAGGGGCCTCGATGGTGGATGACTTCCGTTTTGTAAAGACCGATGATTGTCTCCGCCAATGCGTTATCGTAGGAATCTCCGGTTGTACCGACCGAAGCGCTGATATTTGCGTCTGCCAGTCGCTCCGTATAATGGATCGAGAGATATTGGCTGCCCCGATCACTATGATGAATCAATTCACGTCGGTTCTGACGCGCCCAGAGGGCTTGCTCCAGGGCATCAAGGACCAGTGCCGTTTTCATTGAATTGGACACTCGCCAGCCAACAATGCTGCGAGCAAACACATCAATGACGAAGGCCACATAGACGAAACCGGACCAGGTCGCAACATAGGTGAAATCTGCCACCCGGAGCTGATTCGGTCGGGTTGCTTTAAAGTTTCGTTTCACGAGGTCGGGAGCACGCTCTTGTTTGGGGTCACTGATTGTTGTGATCTGCTTCTTGCCCCGAACAACACCGCGCAAACACATCTCTCGCATGCGGCGTTCAACCGTGCAGCGGGCGACGAATATCCCTTCTCTATTCAACTGCAGCCAGACTTTACGGGCGCCATAAACTTGGTAATTCTCTTTCCAAACCCTCTGGATATGGGGCTTAAGGAATTGATCCCGCAGATTCCGGAGCGGAATCTTGCTGGGATCTGTTTGGCGTGCCCTGTGGTGATAATATGTCGATGGGGCGATCGGCAACTGAGCGCAGATCGGCTCGACCCCATACTGGGAACGATGCTCATTGATAAAGGTCACCATTACTTCGGTTTGCGGTCGAGCTCCGCCTGAGCGAAAAAAGCTGCGGCCTTACGCAGGATCTCGTTCGCTCGCTTCAGCTCACGATTTTCCCGTTCCAGTTGCTTCAGCAGCTCACGTTCCGTCTGTGCCCCTAAACCGCTCTTTTGTGATCGCCCTTCTTCTTTGCACCAACGTCGCAAAGTCTCCGGCGTACACCCTATCTTTTCCGCTATGGAACAAATCGCTGACCAGCGGGAGGAATATTCTCCTTGCTGTTCAAGAACTAAGCGGACTGCTCGCTCCCGCACCTCGGGACTGTATCTCTTGTTGGTATTCATGACTCCATCCTCTCAAAGTTTGGAGTCTCCGACAATCCCGGGGCGATTCACTATCTCAGCGAAGTCGCCTTCCGCTGGAACAATCGGATTCCCGTGGAAAAGAAGCGAAACGGATTGTCAAAGATCGTGATGCAAACAAAACCTGTGCTGGAGCAGTTCGAAGCCCTTCTTGAGCATGCTGTCGGTACCCAGCTACGAAGAACCATTCGGGGCGGCGTTACTCAGCCGCAGCCTTTGTATTGTGGATAGAACCGTAAATATTGACTCGGTGAATAAATATTCAATTTTTATTAATAGTGTGCTATTCTCTGGGCATGAATACTATCGATGCACGCACACTCAATCAACAGACGCAGTACGAACTACGTAAGCAAGTTGTTCGACTACGTGAAAAAGGGCTGGACAACAAAGCCATATCCGAAATTGTCGGTCTCTGCCAAAGCCACGTCAGCACCATTTGTAAAAAGTACGAGCGTGGCGGCCTTGACGCCATCAAGCCGGGGCTTCGTGGCCGTCGGCATGGTGCACAGCGCGAACTGTCAGCCGAACAGGAGGTCGGCATCCAAAA
>JARGFI010000100.1 GCA_029210745.1 Desulfuromonadales bacterium | reverse complement strand
GCCGTACGTCTGCAGCGCGATCTCAATATTAATCTGCCGGGGGTAGCACTTGCGCTTGACTTGCTGGAAGAGATCGACCGTTTGCAGCGCGAGCTGAACAGGCATCACCCCTGAAAGGCACTGGGTTCAAGCGCTTACAGAGAAAAACCAGAAAACCCCAGATCCAGTGATCGGTCATGATAACCGGCGGCGACGAGACTTTTCATAACCCACCGTGTTATGCGAAAATATTGCAGAGTTATTTTCCGTCCGCGTTGATTGTATTGTTGAACTAAGCCGCTATCGCGGCGGAAAAAAACAAAACCCAATTCCTGCCTATTGAAACTTCAGAGTAAACTCCCGCTCAAGTCGCCCACTGCCGGGCCTCATTTCAGCGAAAAGGAGTTTATCATGGATCCATCCGAACAATCCCGCTTTGACGAACAGTACCAACGCCATCTTCGCCTGCTGAAGCTGCAGGGCAAGAGTGACAAGACCATCGACGTTTATGCGCGTGCGGTGCGCCGGGTGAGCGGTCACTTCGATTGCTGTCCGGATCAGCTGACTTCGGAGCAGCTGGAAGTTTACTTTGAAGATCTGGTCGATTCCCATTCTTGGAGCACGGTCAAGGTCGATCGCAACGGCCTGCAATTCTTCTGGAAGCATGTGCTCAAAAAGGACTGGCAGTGGATCAACATCATCAAACCGCCCAGGTTCCAGTCCTTGCCGGATATTCTCACGCCGACAGAGGTGGAGGCCCTGATTGCGACGGCGCGCAAGATACGCTTTAAGGTCTATTTTCTGACCACCTACTCCCTGGGGCTACGTCTGGGAGAAACTCTTGCCCTCGAAGTCGGTGATATCGATGCCGCACGGCAACGGGTGCATATCCGCTGCGGCAAGGGGAAGAAAGATCGTTTCGTTCCCTTGCCCGATCTCACCTACCAGGCCTTGCGCGCCTTGTGGCGCGTGCATCGTCACCCGGTGTTGCTCTTTCCCAATGCCAACGGTTCGCCGGAAACAATCCGCCAGTCGACAACTCCCATGGATCGCGGCGGTGTGCAAAAAACCATCAAGCTGCTGGTGGCGGAGTGCGGGATTAAAAAAAAATCTCAACCCATTCCCTGCGCCACAGTTTTGCCACCCATCTGCTCGAACGCGGCCTGAGCCTACGTCATATTCAGAGCCTGCTTGGCCATGCCAGCCCAACCACCACCGCCCGCTACGCTCACCTGACCGCTGTCACTGAAAAAGATTCCCTGACCACCATCAATCAGCTGATCAATTCCTTGCCTTTTGCTTTGGGAGGCGATGATGAACCTGATCTCTATCGTTGAACAATTTCATGATCTGTTCGTTGCCAAATATGCCGAGCGGTTGCTCCCCGTTCAGCGCAACGCGCTGAATGCCATCCGGCGTTGTCGCACGCCCGATGCGGGTGAACTCAATGTGCGCTGTCCCGATTGCGATCAGACCGAATGGCGACCGCGCTCCTGCGGGCATCGCAGTTGTCCCCAATGCCAGAACCATGAAACGAGCCGATGGCTGGATCGACAACAGGCCAAGCTGTTACCGGTGGACTACTTTATGGTGACCTTTACCTTGCCTTATGAACTCCGCCCGCTGGCCTGGTCTTTTCAGGAACAGATCTACGCGATGCTGTTTTCCTGCGCTGTCGGCACCCTGAAAGATTTCGGCCTGAACCCCAAACATCTGGGCGCGGAGGTGGGCATGACGGCGGTGCTGCATACCCAGACGAGGCGGCTGGATTTTCATCCGCATCTCCATGTGATCGTGCCGGGCGGCGGCGTCGATAAAAACCGGCGACAGTGGAAAAAACTCAAGGGCCAATACCTGTTTAACGCATTCAACCTGGCCAAGGTCTTCCGCGCTAAATTTCTGGACGCGGTCAACCGGGCGGAGCTAAAGCTCCCGGTCGATGTTCCTGAAAAGTGGGTGGTCGACTGCCAGCATGTCGGCACGGGCTTACCGGCCTTGAAGTATTTGTCCCGCTATCTTTATCGCGGCGTCATTGCCGAAAAGAACATTCTCTCCTGTCGGACTGGACAGGTGAGTTTCCGCTATGCCGACAGCGCTACGGGTCAAACCTGCACCCGCACCCTCCCTGGGGAAGACTTTCTGTGGCTGGTGCTGCAGCATGTTCTGCCCAGAGGCTTTCGCCGGGTGCGCGATTACGGCTTTTTGCACGGTAATGCCAAAAGACTCTTGGGTCTGGTGCAACTGATTCTGCGCGTCATGCTGGAGCCGATTCCGCCACGGCCAAGACCGGTTTTTAAGTGCCCGCTCTGCAAAGCGGTGATGGAGATAACCGCCTTTCGGCGACCGGCCTGGATGTCGGGGTAGTCTGAAATAACCGGCATCGCATTGCGTTCACCAAAGTAGAAGAGGATCAAACGTTCCAATGGAGGGGCGACAGCAGCAGTGAAAAATTTAGCCTGTCAGCAGGTGACGGCCCCCGCACGCCTGAAGAAAAGTGCCTAAAAGATCAAGACCTTAACCACCCAAAAACCAATCCGATATATTTGCTTTATATGTAATACGGCCGGGCTTGTCCAACCACAGGATAAGATCGCGGCTCGTTCCTCGCGCTATCTATCCTTATTCGTTAGAATTTCTAGTCGGTATTCCGTTAAAACCCTTCGTGAGTCGACCATTTTAAAGCGAGTTTATGTGCAGGATGTTGGTCTGCTCCTAAGAAAGGATGTTAATGGAATTATTATTGTCAAGACGCACATATATTTCTATCAATGTTTAATGAGAAATCAAGTGCCTGGAAAAGCCTTTTTGATAGCATCTGTACAAAGTACCGAATGGTTTGTTGGCAGCAGCGCTGGATGTCAACAAGTTATCACGATGAGATGGTCTCCCCCCGTTTCCCTTATCGGCGTCTATGCGC